>JAEUWE010000018.1 GCA_016791465.1 Pseudobdellovibrionaceae bacterium | reverse complement strand
GCAATTCGTCCTTGTCCCGAATGTGACGGCTCACGCCTAAGAAGAGAGTCACGCAATGTCTTTGTCGCCGGAAAGAATATCACCGAACTTTCAAGCATCGCAGCAAGCGATCTCCTTGCGGCGATTCGCTCTAGCGCCTGGAGTACCAAGCAGACGGTCATCGGCGAGAAAATTCTCAAACAAATTGAAGAACGACTGAGCTATCTCGTCCGCGTCGGCGCTGGATATTTGAGTCTTGACCGACCGACACGCACACTTTCTGGTGGAGAAAATCAGAGGATTCGGCTGGCCTCTCAGGTCGGCTCATCGCTTGTCGGTGTACTCTATGTTCTCGATGAACCCAGTATTGGACTTCACCCACGCGATCATGGTCGTCTGCTGTCAATTCTTCGCGACCTTCGCGACCTTGGAAACACGATACTCATGGTCGAACACGACGAAGAGACAATTAAAACTGCCGATCACGTCATTGACATCGGTCCACGCGCGGGAGTTCTTGGTGGAGAAATTATCGTCGAAGGCACTCCTCAGCAGGTTGCCGACCACGGAACCAGTGTCACAGGACAGTACCTCAGTGGACGACGCACAGTCCCCGTCCCCCAAGAACGGCGCAGGGGGAACGGCAACCACCTTACGATCAAAGGCGCAACCGGCAACAATCTGAAGAACGTTGATCTGCACATTCCACTGGGAACACTGACCGCTATCACCGGCGTTTCCGGATCTGGAAAAAGTACACTGATCATGGACACGCTCTATCGCGCGCTATCCAACCAGTTTTTTCGTACCAATTGGACTGTTTCTCCCTACAAAGAAATGAAGGGCATCGAGCACCTCGATAAGGTGATCGATATCAATCAGAACCCGATCGGACGCACGCCGCGGTCGACGCCTGCAACTTATGTCGGGCTGTTTCCCCTCGTACGTGATCTCTTCGCGTCACTATCGGAATCTAAAGTTCGCGGCTACGCACCAGGCCGGTTCAGTTTTAACGTCAAAGGCGGGCGATGCGAGTCCTGCCAGGGCGCCGGTCAAACGCGGGTCGAAATGCACTTTCTATCAGATGTCTTTGTTGAATGTGATTCCTGCCGCGGCAGACGCTACAACAAAGAGACCCTCGCCGTTCATTTCAAAGGAAAGAGCATCGCTGACGTTCTTGAAATGACGGTCGCCGAGGCCCTCCCATTTTTTGAAAATCATTCGGCGATAAAACGAAAACTCGAAACGCTCCATCAGGTCGGTCTTGACTACATTTCTCTTGGCCAGTCTTCAACAACCCTCAGCGGCGGCGAAGCTCAACGTGTGAAGCTTTCCAAAGAGTTGTCAAAGAGAGGGACAGGAAAAACTCTCTATATTCTCGACGAGCCCACGACAGGTTTACATTTCGAAGATGTGTCTAAACTTGTGGAGCTTCTGCAAAACCTAGTTGATCAAGGTAATACCGTTGTGGTGATTGAACACTGTATGGACGTCGTGAAGGCTTGCGACCACGTCGTTGATTTGGGGCCCGACGGTGGAGGTGCTGGCGGCGAGATTGTTGTTGCTGGAACTCCAGAGGACGTCGCACGCAATAAGAAAAGTGCGACCGCACCATTCCTCAAGCCGCTCTTACGCAGCACGCTTTGATATTTTCTTTTTCAAGTTGCCGACCGTTGCGTGCTGTTTAAATGCATCGACAGCAGCTTTGTTGAGATAGAGGTTTTTTACTTCGTTTGTCTTTAAATTCGCCGACTGCTTTCCAGATAAGCTCGATCCATTTTTCACGTAACGCAGGTACTTCTTATTCATCGGCAGATAAAGATAGACCTCAAATGGGAGAGCCATGTCTGGCTCGATGTCATCACACGAGATTTCGAGCATCTGGTCTGTTGTCTCTGCTATGTTCGGCTCAACGGGTACAAGATCAAGGTAAGCCATTCCAACTTCAAGATCCTCTGAACGCGCGACAGCCGAGAATTCCGCGGCAAAAAATGCTTCTTCGCAAGACGGTGCCGGTTCAACAGGATAAGACTGCATCTCGCCAATGGAGAAGTCGATTCCTCGATCCGACATCAGCTGCAGGAACTCCACTTCAACCTGTCGCAACGTCTTTTTATGATCGAAGGATCCACGCCCAATAACAATAAGCACCGAACCGGTGAATTGTGGCGACGACAAGATGACAACAGATGCCGTGCGATATTCCAGCAGTGTCTCACGACCAGCACGCGGCTTACCGCACACTTTCGACAGCGCCTCGCGAATACAAGATTCGATAAGTGTCGTCGGCGATGAGGAGGCCGGCCCATCAGACAGAGCTCCGTGCTCAGTAGCAGGAGCACCCGCGGCAGCTGTCGCAAGCTGATCGGCCTCGGCTTTACCTCGCTCTGATGCCGCACTTGGTGGTGTCGCCGAATCATGGGCAACGACAGGCGCACCAGACGCCGCAGGCGTACTCGAGTGTTCCTTGGCGCTTCGCTGCTTCTTGAATTCTGGATGCTCCTCGGTCAGCGAGTGGCGATGCTGATTTGGGCCTTTTTCAATGGCAGACAACGGCTGCAGTTGTCCCTTCTTCATCGCTTCGCGCGCCGTCGCTTTTTGCTTTGGTGTCGGTGGAGGTACAACCATCCCACCTGAACCACGTCCCATTCCTTTTTGAAAGTGAACGGCCGGCTTCTGAACAGACTTTCGCATCTGCTCAATCGATTCGTTCACCTTGCTAGTTGGGGCCAATCCAGCCTTGCTACCAAAGCTATCCTTGAATGCCGAGAGGTCCTGGTCTAACGCGTCCTCGGCGCCATCAGCAGAGGTCGACTTCAGCGCCGACATTAGTTTTGCCAATGCCTCTGATCGGTCTGCTGTTTCTGCGCTTTGGTTTGCACCAAGTCGAGATGAACCCTTCAGGTGTACTGCTCCACCATCTCCTGCGCCAGTCCCCGAAATTCTGACTTGTTGGTCAGTCTCGCCCTCTTTCGCCTCACCATGACGCGTGTTCGTCTCATCGCCTTCCGCTCCGCCCCCAACGGCTTCCCTCTGCATCTGCTTCAGTCGCATGAGAACGACCGGACCACTCGGCGCACCGAAGATAATGTGCTTTGCTTTCGAACCCGTCAGCCTTGTATTGGTCTTGCGGTCAGACGTTTCCGCGAAGACCATGATCTCCGCCTGGAAACTTTGATGCAAAAGTGTCGGAATTAAATCAATTTTGGGATGCGGATAGTTGATACTGAGTAGCACGTACTTCGACCACCCCTGAGCTAGCCGATCGATCACGTCCTGCATCGCATTCGAAACAAATGCCTCAACACCACGACGCTCAAGAAACGATGCCGTTCCTTTCACTGAGCTTTGATCTTTCACGAGAATTAAAAGGCGATCCTGCTCCGGCAACTGCTCGCCAGGCGGATCTGTGTTCGGCTGTGAACCTGTTTTTGTTTGGTCGTTGTTCGCCGTCACCAAGTCCTCGTAATCATAGTGATTATCGGAATCTTGGCGGCGATTATTGATTCCGCGAGCAAAAGAAAAGGCAGGCCTCATCAGAGGTCCTGCCTTTTTCGGCTTTATCAAGCCAATCGTCGAGTCCTAAGACCCTATTACTTAATAACTTTGAGAGCTTCGCTGATCGAACCCTGCAAAGAGAGGCCGATGAGGAACGCGAAGAGAACAAGCGATTCCATAAGAGCGAGCGAAAGAACGAGCGGGAGAGTCAACTTTCCCGAAGCCGCTGGGTTACGGGCGATACCATCGAGAGCTGCGTTTGCGGCTTTCGATTGGCCAAGAGTTCCACCGAGAACGGCGAGACCCATCATGATACCAACGCTCAAAGCAACCCAACCTACTGTTCCAGAAACACCAGCAGCAGTAGCTGAAGTTCCTGCAGCAACAGCAGCAGTAGTTGCCTCTTCAGCAAAAGCCGAAGAAGAAGCGAGGAGAGCAGTCAGAGCGAAGAACAGGTTCTTTTTCATTGTCTTTTCCTTAGTCGAAGATCTGGTGAAGATCTGGTTGTTAACTCAATTTCAATTCAAAGCCAATTTGCTTTCTGTTCACAAAAGTCGCGTCGATTTAATGATCGTCGGCCGTCGCCATCAATACATAAACCATCGAAAGAATCGTGAAAACAAAAGCCTGAATAAACGAAACAAATGTTCCCATGCCGTAGAAAATCACCGGCACGACAACTTTCGTCAGATCGATAAACGTTCCCAAGATCGTGTGATCCGCCGTCATATTCACCGACAAACGAATACCCAAACTGAATGGACGAACGCAGTGAGAAATCAATTCGATTGGAATCATCAACCAAGCCAGCCACCAAACAGGTCCAGCGAAGTGTGCGACGTAGTGAAGACCACCGTGTTTCAAGCCAATCGCATTGTACACGAGAAACGAGAACACACCGACAGCAAAAGCCGCGTTGATGTTGCTTGTTGCCGCAGTCATGCCCGGGAGAAGACCAAACAGGTTGTTGAATAAGATGAAGAAGAAGATTGAACCAAAGAGGGGAATATAGTGCTTGCCGTGATCACCAAGAACCATCTTGATCATGCCATCAACAAACTCAACCAAAGCCTCAGAGAAACCTTTCAGAGAAAGCTTTCCGGCCGGTTGAATCGCTTTTTCGCCTGATCCAAGAGCCACTCGTGCAGCGAGGCTGTAAGCAACCAAGATACCTGTCACCGCAATATTCGCCGCCACGTATGTTTTGTCGTGTGGCACACCTGCGAGATCAAACCAAGTAAAGTGACTCTGACTCACGAAACCATTCCTCAATGCACCTTGCGGCGCCTTTTACGAACAATTGAACGTACAATTATTCGAACGAATCCAATGTATCGGCGTTCGTTCGCGTTTCAACCCAGGCCGCGATAACAGCAGCAGGAAGAACAACGCCAAGCCCCAGTGCGAAAAATGCCAAAGGACTTTCGAACGCACTCTCGAATGTCAGCCGAGCCAGCGACAAACCTTGAACTTTAACACCGGATAGGCCGCCTTCTGTCGAAGCAGAAGTAAACCAATCACGTGTCGAAGGCCGGGTCAGCCAATAGACGACAGCAACCGATAGCGCGAACTTGGATACAATGACACCAAAAGCCAAAGCAACGTCTTTTTTCTTTAGAATTCGCGGCCATGCGTACAAAAGCCCAATCGAGTTTAACAGCGAAACCGCCGTTCCAAGTCCAAGGGGTATCAAAAGCTTTATGGGACACTTCACGGCAACAAGGACCGCTAAAATCACTGACAATGTCATCTGACAGCCCAAAAAAGCAGCAATCGGGCTTTTCAACCATCCACGACCGGACACGCCCACTCTATTCCTCTCTTTCAAATCGACGCACCATCGCAAAAAGATGAATGATCCAAGCAATCAGGAATAGGAACGCGCCAGCGGCTGGTCCCAAGCCGCGACCGCCAAGGTCGCTGTCAAAGTACCGGCCAAGCCATAGTCCTGCCAAGACGGCAACAACGGCCTCTAGCCCCATGGCAATGAAGATCATCGCATTGCGGTTCATTTTCTAAAACCCCGTGCTCCCGGCTGTTGGCTTTGCCGCTCTTTGAGAGATTGAATTTTTTCGTCAATAAACGCTTTACGAGAATCATAGGTTCGAATTCGCTCAAGCGTTTCGATCGCCTTTACAAAATTCCGCTGTTCCTCAAATGCGACAGCCAGCATCAACGAGAGCGAATCTTTTTTTGCCCGTTCTGGAAATTTCGCGATCATTTGCTCCAGAACTTTTGCCGCTTCTTCATGTTCACGGGCACCAATCGCTATATTCGCTTTTAACAATTGGGCTTGGTACAATGCCTCTTCGCTCAGAGGAAGTTGAAGTGCTTTGTCGACTTCGATCTTCGACTGAAAATAGTCGCCTTGGTAGTAGTACGCCTTGGCGATTCGACTACGCCATTCGATTTCCTCATCCATGGTGTGTTGAAGTGCCAAAAGCTTGGAGTATTCAATGACCGCACCGGCAAAGTCCTGAAGGTCGTAAAAGAGTATGCTCGAAATTTTAGATTGAGACTCTCTTCTCAGATCAGCCTTCTCGCTCAGCCGAATGACTTGCCGATAACGCTGAACTGCTTTTTCAAAATCTTTGATGTCGTACTGATAAATCCGAGCGGCTTCGAAGGCCGCATCCGCGGCATATGCATCGGCCTTTACGCCAGCCCGATCGGCAACCCTCGAATAAAGAGTCGCGGCCTCTAAAGGTTTTTTCTCGGCGAGAAGCTGTTTGGCTTTTCGGACGTCAACCTCAGAAGAGGACAAACAAGACGTGAGCCCAACTGTCATGCAAATGGAAACCATTAACAAGACCGTCGAATTTATCCTCACGCCTCACCCTCAATTCTTGAGCGGAGCAACCGGTGTGTCGTCATCACCTGTTTCAGCAATGCGTGCGATACCCGTCACTTTTTCGTCGGGATTCAGTGTGATCAAACGTACGCCCTGAGTATTTCGACCGAGGACCGAAATATCAGAAGCATTCATCCGAATCGTCTGACCCTTATCGGTTGTAATGATGATCTCGTCCGTATCCAAAACTGTGCGCGTACCAACCACGGCGCCGACCTTGTCCGTCGTCTTTTGCGTGATGATGCCTACTCCACCACGAGACTGAACTCGATACTCATCGATCGGCGTTCGTTTTCCATAGCCGTTCTCGGTAACCATCAAAATGGTCGCCTTGCTCGACTTATCGAGGATC
>JAEUWE010000003.1 GCA_016791465.1 Pseudobdellovibrionaceae bacterium | reverse complement strand
AGTCCCGTTGAGCTGATTGCGATTGGCGAGCTGATCTCGCACACGGCCGCAGATCTCCGTCAGCCGGCCCAGCAGGCGCCGAGCCGCTAGGTCGTCACGCGTTTCAATAAAGCTTTGCTTTTTACTCCGAAGGCTTCGTGCGGCACTCCCCAAGAGTAGACATACTCAATTGCTCGATCGTGCCTCAGGCCGATCTGGATTTGCTCACGAAAGCGCGACTTGTCCTCAGGATCTCCGAGTCGAAATGTCAGTAGAGAAAGATAAGAGCCATCGGACTTGTCCTCGATAAGCTCAAGCCGCAACATTCCAGGTGTATTGCTCGAAACGGTCCACAGCGCCATTTTGTTGCTGGTCAGATCTTCACTGATCCAGGTGCGTTCTTCGTGAAAGGTGTTTTCTGTGTCGCGCGCGCGGAAGCGAACCTCAATGAGATTTCCATCGAGCGCATCGTCGAGCAAAAAGTCGGCGTGAAACGAATCACCAGTATGGTTTGTGCCTTTGCCCTCATAGCGACCGACAAATTCGCGAAGGCGAGTCAGGAGAGGGATGGGAAGTGTGTTCATGATGAGGAAACTGATTTCCTCACAAAATATTGTCAACGATGGCTTCTGTTTGGCTCGTTTCTAACGCATATCAGCTTCCGGCGCCGGAAGCTGCGTCATGTTAAAAGTTGAGATCGTGTTCGTCCGGCCAGCCGCGCAAGTTGTAATTTGAGCTCATACTGCGTCCATAGGCGCCAGAGTCGAAAACTGCAAGGCGATCGCCCTCGTTGACGCTTGGGAGAAGTCGATCTCTTCCCAAAACGTCGGCTGACTCGCAAATGGGGCCAACAACATCGACGCGAATTTTGTTTGTTTTGTTTATGGAAGAGGCGTGGAGAGGTTCGATTCGGTGTTCGGCTTCATAGAGCGCTGGTCGCAGAAGTAAATTCATCCCACCGTCGACGATGACAAATGTTTTATGTGAAGTGGATTTGACATACTGAACTTCGGTGAGAAGAAGGCCGGCTCGAGCGACAAGCCAGCGACCGGGCTCGATCATGATGTCCCGAAGCGAGCCTGAGGCCACTCTTGGACGCAGGCGCTTTGTGAAAATCTCTCCCAAAGAATGAATGGCGTCGCGCTCAGTGCGTTCGTCAAAAGACGTATAGTCAATGCCGACACCACCGCCGGCATCGAAGCGATCCCACGGACCTGCTGCGCGCGAGGATGAGAGCTCGTCGTGAAGAGCCAGCGAGCGTTCGATGGCCTCATCTAGTGGTGCGAGGTCAAGAAGCTGTGAGCCGATGTGAAGGCTGAGGCCCCGAAGGGTTAATCGGTCTGTTCGGCAGAGAAGTTTGACGGCATCGCGCACGGCTTCGGTTTCAAGACCGAACTTGTTCTCTTTCAAGCCTGTGGTGATATAGGGGTGCGTTTCGGGGCAAACATTTGGATTGAAGCGCAAGCCGATCGAAATTGCGTTTTGCGCGGTGATGCCAAGTTCCTCGGTCATTCGAATGAGTCGTTCGAGTTCGCCAAGGCTTTCGACATTGATCTGCTTTACGCCCTGATGAACTGCGGTGCGCAGCTCCTTTTTTGTTTTTCCGACGCCCGAAAACAAGACATCGCTTGGTTGAAAGCCCGCATCCAGGGACGCGGCGATCTCGCCGTCTGAAACGACATCGACAGAAGCTCCGAGTTCACAGAGCAGACGAAGAATGGAATGGCGAGAGTTGGCTTTGACAGCGTAGTGAATCGACAGCAAGCGTGCGTCGAGTGCGGTCGTTAGCGTTTCTCGCATAAACTGTACGCGAGAGCGAATGTGTTTGAGGTTGTATACAAAGCATGGAGTTTCAAAGCCCGCGGTGAGTTCGGTGAGCGGTCGGTCATCGACGGTAACGACGCCATTTTTAATTTCAAATGCATTGAAAGTATCGGTCACTACGCGTCCAGCTCAAATTCTGTGTGCAATGCCTTTGCGGCGCGCTCGAGATCATTGCCATCAATGACCGCACTGATTTTGATTTCCGAAGTCGTGACCAATTGCACTGAGACGTTCTGTGTCGCCAGGACCGAGAAGAATCGCGCGGCAACGCCCGGATGATTGCGCATACCGACGCCGACAACCGAAATCTTCGCGCGGCCCTCGGCCAGCTCTGTTTTGATATTGGCTGTGAGTGCGGTCTTCAAAACTTGTTTTGAAAGCGGGATATCCTCTTTGGTCACTGAAAACGAAAGGCGAGTTCCCTCGGCGGTTTCGCTTGAAGTGATGATGTCGACGACAACGCCCTTGGCCGCAAGGTTTTGAAACAGAGAGGCCAGAAACTGCGGGCCTGCAGGCACCGGAAACAAAGTAAACACAGCCGTGTTCGCATCGTGAGTCACGGCCGAAACAACGGGTTCTTCGATATTCAATTGCATATTATGGGGTCCTTGTTCGGCGGTACCGGGAACAATCCATGTGCCCGTGCGCTCTTCAAATGTGGAACGGAGGTGGATTTTGACATCGTGTTTGGCGCCAATTTCGACACAGCGAATATGGAGAACCTTTGAGCCAAGTGCCGCCATCTCCATCATCTCTTCTGATGAAATCGTTTTGAGCTCGCGCGCCTTTTGAACAAGGCGTGGGTCGGCGGTGAACACGGCCGGGACGTCTGTGAAGATCTCGCAGTCACAGTCGCCGCCTTGAGGTTTCAAATGCGCTTTGAGGGCTGCTGCGAGAGCGACCGCCGTTGTGTCGCTACCGCCGCGACCGAGCGTTGTAATATTGTCATCCGCATCGACGCCCTGAAAGCCAGCGACGACCGGGATAATGCCGTTTGCGATGAGCTTTATCAGAGGCTCGACATCGATTGTTTGAATTCGCGCTTTGGCAAAGGTTGAATCGGTTCGAATTCCAACCTGGTGACCGAGCATCGGTTGCGCATTGATGTTTCGTTTTTTGAGCGCCATCGACAAAAGCGAAATCGCGACCTGTTCGCCGCTCGCAATGAGCATGTCATAGGCTGGACCACGATAGTCGGGATCGATTTTTTCTGCGAGTGCGATCAGGCGATTGGTTTCGCCTGACATGGCGCTGACGACGATGATCGGAGGGGGGCCATTTTGAGTTTCGCGAACAAGACGGTCGGCCAGAGCTTCGATGCGTTCGATCGAGCCGACTGAGGTGCCGCCATACTTTTTGACCAGAAGATGAGGAGCGAGATGAGAAGACATAAGCACGAAAAAGAATAGCCTGGTCCAGGTCGCAGAGAGCACTGATTCGCGATGGCGGCGCGGTGCGATATGTGGGACGTATCGAAAATGGATCGCTTTGCGGTGCGGCGACGATTGGCGTGGGTTCTCCGCCGTCTCTACGCTTATGCTTAGTTCTTGAAGAACTTTGAGGAGGACTGCGATGTCGGTTCAATTGG
>JAEUWE010000499.1 GCA_016791465.1 Pseudobdellovibrionaceae bacterium | reverse complement strand
CGATCCGACAAAGCTCAGTTTGTCATCGACCACAATGATCTTCGAGTGAAGAATTGAGTTTCCTTGCCACTCGTACACGCCGACCTTGTCATAAAGCTCATTGATCGCAACTTTGTTTGTCTCCTCATAGAGCCAAGCCTGAGTATCGCCGGCGAGATTGATTCGCGTTTGGATGTCGACACGAATTCCTCTCCGCACGGCTCTTAAAATAGCATCGAGAAGACTCTTTGTTGGTCGGAGATATGGACTTGAAATCACGATCGATGATTTCGCGGAATCGAGCAACTCAACATAGAGTTTCTCTAGGGCCTGATTGTCTGAGAAAGGAAGACTGATAAAGTTTCGCAGAGTGTTTTCGCCCAATGCCGCCAGATCGGTTACCGGCGAAGACTTTGTGCGGAATGCGACGGGTTCAATCGTCGTTCTCACCAAGTCTCTGTTCCAGAGCTTCAACAGGTGAGCGTACATCGTCTTGGCGACGTTTGGTGAGCGAAACAGAAACTCCACGTCTTGCCAGTAGGCAAAGGTGGAGTCGGGATCGATTTGGTCGAGCTCGGGGAAACGAGTTAAATCAGGTTTCGTTTGAAACAAGAAGCCATCGTGAACGTTTCTTCCACCGACGATAACGACGTTGTCGTTTGGGTTCGTCGATGACAGAGTCACAAGTGCCTTGACGTGCATGTTTCTGAAATAGTTGGTGACGAATAAGAACTTCTTAAAAAATTCGTCCTCGTAGTACTTGTACTCTTGGATTCGAATGTTTTTCGTCTGAAGCGTCAGCTCCTTAAACAAGCTTGTCGCGTTGTCAGAGTGCATGTATCCCGTACCCATGATGTTCACCATCGTACCGCGGAGAGCATGGAATTTGAGAATTCGCGCTAAAACTTGGCCGGAAAAGTCGTTTTGATAGAGCAATGTCGAAAGATAGATCGCATCTAACTTTGGAGCTTTTGAGAAATCCAATTCTGCGTAAGGATTCTGTGCGTCGATAAAGGACTTTGGCAGCTTTTGCCCAAGCAGGACTTCGAGTTTTACTAAGAACGATTCAATTGAGTCAGACAAAATCGAGACGTCATCAAAAGGTTGAGCACAGCTCATGTTGCGATATCGATTCGACGACATCGGGCCATCGCCTGAGTAGCGACATTCTTCTCGATAAGAGGTTCCAAACTTCTTGTAGATTGGGGAATAGGCCTCATCGTTGATGAATTGCACGATGGGTTTGTTTCCAAGTCGGATCTGGCACGTGCTGTTCTGCTTTGGGATCGCGACTTCATCGCTACCGATGCTCAGTTTTAAGGTTTTAACCCAGCGATTGTTGCACCATAGATCGGGCCCATATTCTGTTTGAGGTTCGCCCAGGCCAACGACTTGGGATTTAAATCGCGAACCGCTATAGGAGATTTGGACGATTCCATCTCTTCGAGAATTGGAGACGAGGAACTCCCGATGGCTGTCGAAGTTTTTGTCGGTCAGGTAAAGAGTCTCTGGTGCGCTCGGCCCAGCCCACGCGATCTGGGTTCCCAGAACTGAAAGGCTTGTCAAAAACATTACGGTTTTAAGCATTTGAGCTCTCCCAGGAATTCAGATCGGCACTTCGTTCATCTCGAAGCGGAAGTTCCGATGGAGAAAGTCTGCAGAAAGCATTCCAAGCGTCTATTGCGCACGGACCGCCGCTTTTTCAGTGCTCATTGAAATCTACCAGGGAAGGGCATCGCCTTTGAAATTCACGAACTGACCTGACGTTTTGAGACTCATCGCTGAGATGACCTTAAAAATACCGCGAACGGAGTCGGCAATTTCAGTCGGAGCGTTCTCGCCGCCCATATCGGTTTTCACCCAGCCTGGGTGAATGAGAGCAAAGCTCACGGTTGGGTGATCGATGGTCAGACTTTTGGTCAACATATTGAGAGCACTCTTTGATGAGCGATAGGCGTAATAACCGCCCGACGTGTTGTCGGCAATCGACGACATCATTGTCGAGATCTGCGCGACGCGTGGCGAGCTCGATTTTTTGAGAACTGGCAGTAGCGCTTTTGTCAGAAGAAATGGAACGGTCGCATTGACCCAGAAGCTATCGGCAAGATCTTTGGCCGACTCGCCCTGAGTCATCATTCCGGCGTTATTCACCAAAATATCGAGCGTTCCGTGTTTTGCGATTTCACCGGCCAATTTTTCAACGCCTCCCGGCTGACTGATGTCGAGCTCGATCGGCAGCAAGCGGTCGGGGAATTCGTCTTTCAACTTCTTTAGCGAAGCCGTATTCCTGGCCACGGCAAAAACCTTGTGGCCCGCTTTCAGTGCCTCTGTGACAAGTCCGAAGCCAATTCCGCGCGATGATCCGGTGATCAGTGTGGTAACCATAGTCGACTATCCTCATCGTGATGATCAATTGATGAGCATAGCATCTATTGCCGTGCCGTCACCGGCTTTGTTTTGAAACGCTTGGCATAACAACATCGAAATTGATGTAAGGCGTTTTGGGCTCCACGCCGGGAGCAAGCGCTTCTGGAGTCGG
>JAEUWE010000431.1 GCA_016791465.1 Pseudobdellovibrionaceae bacterium | reverse complement strand
AAACGCATCCGGAGCAACCAATGTCGCATTGTTACCCAAGTCCGCCACAATTCGATTGAACCGGCGCCGTTTCCACCCGATCTGACAGTTGCTACCGGCGGTAACACCGTCCTCTCCCCCATTTACTCCAGCCACTTCATTTTCGATATTGGCAATTCGAATTTCGTCATTCTTTCGAGCAGATCCACCGCGAACGACTAAGAACGAGTGCTTCGCCGGATCGAACCCGCGATGAATATGCGCCGGCACCGAGTACTGCGCCGTTCCCCGCACTTCAATAGTGGGGCCGACACAAGAGTCCTGCCCCTCCGGACATACTGCGCTCCACTCCAATTCATAGCTCAAAGGACAATTCGCATCGGGCACGACTGCGTCAAAGGTATTGCAGGCGACACCGCGGGTATTAAATCCGGCGGTTGCACTGTCGTCGTCAAACACGACGGAACCTGGCGCACGACTCAGCGTCAAATTATACCACTGCCTGACGTTCGCTATTTCGGAAACGCAAGGCGTGTTAGTCCGAAGACATGCCATTTCACCATTGGCGGCATCAGCAACTGTCGCCGCCCAGCCCTGTGGGCTCTTGATCGTTCGAGTGATTTCATTGCGAACTTCAGTAAACGCGGCACCTTGCTCAACTTTCGATTGTAGCAACGACATCTCGACAAAAAGATCTGACATACCAATCGCCACGATCCCGATGATCGCGGTCACGATCATAAGCTCGACAAGGCTGACTCCAGCCTGTTTCGATGCGAATACATTGCGCTGAGGACGACCCTTCGCTAAGTCGCCAGTTCTCGATTTGATCATACTCAGTTAAGTTATCGGAATTTATGGCCATCGGCTGAAATCAAACTGCCGAAAACACAGTGTCTCAGAACGAGACACGTCAATCGCTGACGTCCCATCCGCCGCAATCACTTTCGGCTCATCTCCACGCACCAAAGCCTAGGGAATTTATCAATTTGAGACACAAGAATGCGGATTACGGTTCGCCGTAACCCAGATCTCGCATTTTGGAAGTGGTAGGGGCTGAGGGACTCGAACCCCCGATCCGCCGGTTATGAGCCGGCTGCTTTAACCAGCTAAGCTAAGCCCCCATCAGTATCTTACTGATTATTCGAATCCATGAACGTCTTCAGCTTGCCCGACCGCGAAGGATGACGAAGCTTCCGAAGCGCCTTCGCCTCGATCTGACGAATACGTTCCCGCGTCACGTTGAAGTCCTGACCAACCTCTTCAAGAGTGTGGTCGCTCTCTTCACCGATACCGAAGCGCATGCGCAGAACTTTCTCCTCACGCGGAGTCAGCGTCGCCAATACGCGACGAGTCTGCTCAGCCAAGTTCAAGTTCACAATCGCCTCTTGCGGACTGATCACCTTCGTATCAGGCAAGAAGTCGCCTAGATGCGAATCTTCCTCTTCGCCCACTGGCGTTTCAAGAGAGATCGGCTCCTTCGCGATTTTCAATACCTTGCGAACCTTATCCACAGGCATATCCATCTTCTCGGCGATCTCCTCAGGATTTGGCTCACGGCCAAGCTCCTGAACCAGATAGCGCGATGTGCGAACAAGCTTGTTGATCGTTTCGATCATATGCACCGGGATACGAATCGTGCGCGCCTGATCCGCGATTGCACGTGTGATCGCCTGACGAATCCACCAAGTGGCGTAAGTCGAAAACTTGTAACCACGACGATATTCAAACTTATCAACGGCCTTCATCAAACCGATGTTGCCCTCTTGAATCAAATCCAAGAACTGCAAGCCGCGGTTTGTGTACTTCTTCGCAATAGAAACCACGAGACGAAGGTTTGCCTCAACAAGCTCGGCCTTCGCAGCATCCGCCTCGCGCTCACCCTTCCAGATGGCCGTGTATGTGTCGCGAATCCAGTTGAAATTCATTTCAGTTTCATCGTGCAAGCGCTTGATGCGCTTCTCAGCGTCGATCGCCTGAACGTAGAACTGACGGTACTTCTGGAACGTCAATCCGGTATCGCGAGTCATCTTCGCGAGCTCTTTGTCATTCGACTCGACGAGCTTGTAGCGTGCCGCCAACTGTTCAAGATCCGACGTGAAGGTCTTCTGCAGGCCTTCGCGCATGCGACGACGCAAAACTGTCATCCGGTTCACGAGGTTTTTGAACTTGATCACAATGCGATTGATCGTCTTCCGGTTGAAGTTGATCGATTCAAAATAAACCATGAGCTCGGCATTGTGCTTGTGCAACTCGACTTCAACCTCGGCCTTCGCCTTGCCGTTGATCGTCTCGTCGCGCAGAGCCGTGAAATACTTCGCTGCCTTCTTTTGATATTTTTTAACTTCGTCGATCAGCGAGTGCACCTTCTCGATGTACTCCTGCTCGTCGTACTGAGTCTCTTCGTCCTCAAGACCGCGGAAGATCGCCTTCACCTTAATGCGGCCCTGATCCAGACGCTCGCCAAGCTGAATGATCTCGTGCGTACCGATGGGCGAAAGCAAAATCGCTTTGACGATCTCGCGCTCACCTTTTTCGATCCGACGAGCAATCTCAACTTCGCCTTCGCGCGTGAGAAGTGAAACGCTTCCCATCTTGCGCAGGTAGAGACGAACAGGATCGTTGCCCTTGACGTCATCGCTCTCACCAGCGTCTTCATCTTCATCTTCTTCTTCTTGCTCAGCATCGGGATCTGCAAGGAACGTCTGCCCCTCTTCATCGCCGTCTTTTTTCTGCGCCGAAAGCTCAGTGATGATGACGCCCGCAGTGTCGAGCGCCTGCATGAAGATATCAAGAGCCGTG
>JAEUWE010000406.1 GCA_016791465.1 Pseudobdellovibrionaceae bacterium | reverse complement strand
CCTTCAACGTCGAGAATCTTGAAACTCGGCAGATCAAGAACGATGCTGTCCGTCGGGGGCATCTGGAACTCCTTTGAAAGATCAGTTGTGGTAAACCAATCCTACAAAGATCTAGGTGCCCCCGTTAATGATGTAGACCCGCACCACTTCATCTCTTTAACCATCCCAACCGTGGGCTGCTTTGGTTCCAAGGCCCACCCTCTAACTTCACGCAAAGGCTTGGCTTCTTTAGCTGACTTTTCAAGCGCAGCTCCTGACCACCCACCCTCAACGAGTTGATGGCAGGTGGTCAGGAGCTGCTTATTTCAAAGTCTAAGAAGCCAAGGAAGATGTGGATGAGGGTGGGCCTGGGAACTTTTTTATTTTTAGGGAGATTGAAGATGGAAATGGAAACAGGTGCGGTTCGGATTCTGGAAGGTTCAATATGTAGGAAGGAAGAGGTGTCGGCTGTTTCGCGCGAAGGTGTCGCATCGGTTCGTGAAGAACAGCTTTCGTTTTTTGGGAAGCGTCGTCCACGAATTCGGGTCGAACTCGTCGAACGCGATCTGCGGGTTCTTGAATTCATTCTTGAAATGAAATTCGCCGGAAGCGCCGAGGTCTTCGAAAGATTCTTCTCACGCGTTCATGATGGCGAAGTAAGGGCTGCCTCTGGCGAATGGACTCGGAAACGCCTCAGGCAACTCACGCAAGGCGGTTTTCTGCGGGCTGGGGTCGGCATTCATGGCGGAGCAAGTGTCTACTTCGCGACATTCAAAGCGTATTACGCATTGATCTCAGTTTACCCCGAGCGCGTCTTTCCGAAACCCACTGGTGGCTTGGATCTTCGCACCTTCGTTCATGATCGTGAGCTTCTCTTCGTTCGTATGGAGTACGAGCGGACAATGCCGGGTTTGTCGTGGGTTTCGGACCGTCGACTTAAACAAGGCTTCGCTTCGGACATCGGGCTTGCGGGCGTGCATGTTCCCGACGCGCTGATCGAGCTACCCGGCGTCGGCACGACGGCACTCGAACTTGAGATCGCAATGAAGTCCCGTGACCGGTACCGCGACAAGGTTGCTCGCTACGTTCGACTCATTCGCGAATCGCGAACGAAGCCGAATGGTTTGCGAAAAGTAATCTACCGATGTCTGCGTGAACCTGTTTTTGAAGCTCTATCAAAAGAGTGCCGTGTCTACGGCGATATGTTCGAGGTTGTCCTTAGTAAATTAACGATCACAAAGCTTCGAGGTGGAAAGTGAAATGGATCGATACACTCGGCACTTATATAGGACGCCGCCCAAGTGACGCCGCGGTCAATATCGGCCGCGCTCACAGTTTCCTTTATCCAAAGGAATGGATCACCGAAAAGCAACTGAACCATCACGTCCACATTGTCGGCGCGAGCGGCTTTGGCAAAACGGTTTTGATTTCTCACATCTTGAAAAGTCGCATCGACAGCGGCCGAGGTGTTCTATTCATCGATCAAAAGGGCGATCGTGAAACGATCGAACAGTTTAGCTCCTACGTTCGGGCCGCAGGTCGAATCGATGATCTCAAGGTGTTTTCGTTGAGCGCTCACGATCAGTCGGCAAGCTACAATCTGTTGTCGAATGGTTCGGCGACGCAATTGCGCGACAGAATCATGATGAGCCTCAACTGGAGCGAGGAATTTTACCGAAACCAGTCAGCAAGTTTCCTTCTTCGGTTGCTGACTGGGCTTTGCTGGCTTCGTGACAACCACGGCGTTCGACTCGATTTGGCTACGATACTTCGATGCGTGAAGCATGGCGACGCGATCGAAGATTTATTGAGACAGATACCCTCGGAGCACGAACGAGAGTTCGAACTGATGGACGAGGCACGTCTATTTCTTGGCGGGAGCGACAACTTTAATTCGCTCCAGGGCTTACGTACGCAGCTCGAATCGATCGTCTATTCTGAATTCGGCGAGCGCATTTTGGGATCAGAAGCTAGCATCGATCTTTTCGAAGCGGTACGCGCCGGAAAGATCGTTTTCATATTTCTCGATACAAGAAGATATGGAGATACCGCGCGCGCCGTTGGTCGGTTCGTGATTCAAGATCTTAAAGCCGTTTCGGCGAGAATCGATTCCGAAGTCGCCGGGAGCGATCGCAAACCATTCACGGTTATCATCGACGAATTTGCCGACCTCGCGCAGGAAGACTTCATCAGTTTCTTAGATCGCGCGCGCAGCAGTCGCATCGGCATTGTTCTCGCACACCAAGAAGTCTCGGATCTCGATCGCATCTCGCCGCAGTTCTGCGGTCGTCTGATGGGAAACACCGCAACCTTATTTGCGTTTCTTCAGAAGCGTCCTGAATCGGCGGAACTGATCTCCGGAATCGGAGGAACTCGAAAGGTCTGGAAGACGACGTTGCAAACAAGTAGTTTTTTAGGATTCAACATCGAGACCGGAAACCGAAGCAACCGCGAGGTTGAGGAGTATCTCATTCACCCAAATTCGGTGAAGTCGCTTGGAATAGGAGAATGTATTCGAATTCAGAAATTTCCGCATGCTCGGGCGGCTCGAATTCGAATCCATCGCAATGGATAATGGATTTCATCTGGCTTGCGTTTAGGCTGCATTGTTTCGGAACAGAAGCTTGACCCTGGAGTGACTCCAGGTCTTCTAATTACTGTATGGCTCAGACTCCCGCGAACGAACTGCAAGAAACTGTATTTAGTATTCCCAAGATGGACTGCCCATCCGAAGAGCGCCTCGTTCGAATGGCGCTTGAGAACAGCACGAAGATCGAGAACGTAACATTTGATCTCAATGCACGAACGGTCACGGTGGCTCATTCGGATTCTGTGCCGTATTTGTTGGGCCTTCTAGAGCCGCTTCGCTATGGCGCGGTGGAAAAGGAAACCCGCAAAGCTCAGCGCGGGAGTGTTCCGAACCAAGAAGCGATCCAGGCGACCGATCAAGCCGAAATGAAAGCGCTTTACTGGCTTCTCGGAATCAATGGCGTGATGTTCTTTGTGGAAATCATTTTCGGCATCGTCGCTCAGTCGACGGGATTAATCGCGGACTCACTTGATATGCTGGCCGACGCGCTCGTTTACGGCATCAGTTTGTATGCCGTAGGCAAAAGCATCGCCGCCAAAAACATGGCCGCTCGAACTAGCGGCTGGTTGCAGCTACTCCTCGCCGGAGGAAGTCTTTTCGAAGTTGTTCGGCGATTCTTCATGGGCAGCGAACCCATGTCGACTCTCATGATCGCAATATCTTTGATCGCATTGTGCGCGAATGTTTTTTGCCTTTGGTTGATCTCCAAGCATCGCGACGGTGGAAACCACATGAAAGCGAGCTGGATCTTCTCTTCAAACGACGCAATCGCAAATACCGGAGTCATCATTTCTGGAGGACTCGTCGCTCTCACTCAATCGAGATATCCCGATCTCGTTGTCGGACTCATCATCTCGGTAGTGGTGGCAAGCGGCGCTTTCAGGATCTTACGAATGAGCAGGAACCCGGCATGAAACGATTTTTTCTGTTCATCGCGATATGTTTGATCACTTCGAGTGCAAACGCGCGCGTGAAAGTTGGCGATCGATTTCCTGCAATTGAACTTAATCTTCTCAACTCAAAAACGAAGTTTGATCGCAAAACGATCCAAGGAAAAGTCGTTCTGGTCGACATCTGGGGAAGCGACTGTCCACCGTGTCGACTCGCGATGCCGAAAATGAATGCAATCTATCTCAATCTCCGCGAGAAGAATTTTTCGATTCTCGGAATCAACGTCGACGAGAGCGACGATGACGTTAGATATTTTCTCGAAGAATACAAAATCGACTACCCGTTACTAGACGACCGAAAGCACAACCTCGTGAAGAGTCTTGGCGTCGAGATCATGCCGACGTCCTATCTCGTCGATTCAACCGGCGTGGTTCGATATATCCACCAGGGCTTTAAGAGCGGCGATGGACCTATTCTCGAAAAACAAATCCGGAAGCTTCTGAAGAAATAGTTCAACTCAAAGGCTTTGCAGGCTTTGAATAATCCGGCAGTCTTTTGCATCCAACTCTTCGTTACAAACGGATTGAAGTTGCGCGAGGCTCTTTTCGAGTTTCTTTAGTTCTTTGATTCGGATTCGCAGTTTAT
>JAEUWE010000358.1 GCA_016791465.1 Pseudobdellovibrionaceae bacterium | reverse complement strand
ATCTATTTGCTGCAGTAATCGAGAATTTCTGGAATCACTTTCGTTTCGACACCATTGGTGATGCCGCTAATCGCCTCTTCAAGACCACGATAGGCTGAGAACGATTCTTCCCAATAAACGCGAGTCGAACCGATGCTTCGGAATTGAGCCTCGGCTGAATAGGCCGTGCCGTTGAGGTACACGATGAAGTCAGAGTCCATATCCATGGCGTCGTCAAGACTGTCGACGGTGTAAACGGAGACCTCGAGGTCTTTGTGTTTTTTGAACATCTCGCGAAGCGAATCGGCGAGGTCGTAGAGGGCGTCTGATTTTGCACCAGGTCCACCGACGGCGATACTGCAATTTGCGGCAGCGAGGTTTCCAGTTAAAAGAAGTGAAGCAAGCGTGAGGAGCGAGAACAATTTCATGGGCAAAACTCACTTTGATGAGGGGTTTAACGAGGTCCCTATCAAACATTGAAAGCGAGAGGGCTCAAACGGAGTCTCTTCGGTGAAATTTGGTTTTGCTTGAGAGCCAATTTGGAACTATCGACTCAGGTCAAAATTTCAATCGTCGCTCATTCCAAACGATGGATTGATTCCAAATGCGCGGAGCCAGAAGCGAAGAGCAAGAACGAGTGCCGAGATTCCAAGAACGCCAGCCATACCGCGAAACGCTGGATTCAGCGGATCCGAATATCCAAGGCCCGCCGCAATATCAAAAGCGCCGCCAAGACTAAAGACGCCGACAACATTCAAAACAAGAGCAAGTAGAACAAGTGCGAACGTTTTCATATAGACCTCACGAGCATTTTACGTTGATGCAGAGATCGATCAGCGTCAGTTTTGTATCCTCATCCAGTGCGCCTGACGAGGCCGCACGGCGTGAACCGAACCGACTTTCGCGTTTCTCGTAACACTTTGTCGCGGCGTCTTCAAAGGCGAGGTCCTTTGTTGCGCCATGGCCAATGATTGTTCCAATGTCTTCCAGCTGAACTTTGCAGCTCGCGGCGCTTGCGGAGCTTGCTGCAATCAAAAGGCTAAGTGAAAGAATAAGCTGTTTCATTGAAACCTCCTTGGGCTCTGCTGGGTCTACAGAGCATGGCGCAAGCCAGGTTTTACGAGGTGAAATGGGCTTTATTTTGATTTGAATGGATCGAGCCCACCGCGTAGTCTGCCTAGGCCCAAGATCGATAGCGGGTGTCAAGAACGTGTACAGGGTGAGAGTGAGCGCAAGTTTACCCAGTTCCTATTTAAAGTGGTTTAGAGCCGGGGTTCTGGCTGAACTCAAGCAGGTTGAACCTGAGACGGTTGGGCTCGACTGTGCTCGGTGCTTCATGGTGACTCCCCGTGGCCGGACACGTGATCTTGGACCTTTTCGGCAAGAGCTGAAATGCTGTACGTTCACTCCCTATTTACCGTCCTATAGCTTGGGCGGGCTTTTGTCGCACGAAGAGCTCTCTGATGTCTGGGAAGACTATTTTCCGAAGGTTCGTCTGACTCCGCTCGGTGCATTGCCGCGCGTTCCTGGCACAAGTATTTGCGAAGCCGGCCGGCATGCTGCTGATCGCTGTGCGTTTTTAGAGAAAAGTGAGAATCCCGGTTGCCGCATTTTTGATTCGCGACCAAGCCCGTGTTCCTCGTACGTTTGTACGGGAGGTGGGGACGAGTTTTTTAAAAGTTGGCAGCGGTGGGGCGAGACCTTATCGAGTGCGGAATGGGAGCTTGCGCACGAAGTGGCTTTTGAGGCGGGTTACACCTTCGACGATGTCGAAATGGAGTTCGCTGGGATGGATGAGGCGATTGCGTTTTATCGAAGGGCGGCGACGCTTGCACTTGAGCTTCGCTCACGGAGCCGCTAAAGCTCATCTGATGACAAGTGAAAACAGCGCACCTCGAGAAAACGCGAACGCCCTTTCACGACGCATTCAAGCGCTTGTCGACGATTTTAGTCGCGAGAGCGACTGGGAGAATCGATACAAACGTGTGATCGATATGGGGAAAAATCTGCCCCCGCTGCCTGCTGCACTTCGCGATGAAAAGTACAAAGTGAAAGGCTGTCAGAGTCAGGTGTGGCTACACGCCGAGCTTTCTCCCGATGGCTTTATGGTGCTTCACGCCGATAGCGATGCGGTGATTGTGCGCGGGCTTGTCGCTGTTCTTGTGCATGTTTTTTCAGGCGCACGTCCGGATGAAATTCTGCAAACCAAGCCGACTTTTTTGGCCGATATCGGTTTCGATACGCACTTGAGCCCCAGCCGCGCGAATGGTCTCAATGCGATGATCAAGCAGATCTATCTCTACGCCACGGCCTTTCAGGCGTTGGCGACGCTTCCAAAGAGGTAAGCGGGCTGCTCTGAGTCCGACTACCTTGGACGTCCAGAAAACGGTGCGTCATATTTTGGCTTAGGCAAATTCCGTCCGAGTCCGGGACGCTCGGGCTCGAAAATTCGGTGAAACGCTATGAGCGAGCCCGCCGTTTTCAACAGTGAACTCGCCAGACCTCTTCCTTCTACAAATCCAGTGTTGCGTGAATGCGATGGGTGTCGTCGTTGTCGTCGAGAAGTTGAATGAACTCGATCGCGTCTTTTTTCTCGGCCTCGGTGAGCTCGGTGATGTTTTTTGCCTTATAACTCATTTCAGCGGTTGTAACTTTCCATCCGCGCACTGTGAGTGCGTGCTCAATCGCCTTCAAATCCGAGACTGCTCCGTAAAAACGGTATTCTCCATCGCCGTGCTTTTCGACTTCGTTTGCGCCGGCTTCGATTGCCTCTTCGTCGGGATCAAACGAGCCTGACTTCGATGCTTCGATATATGCAACGTGATCGAACATCCACGCGACGCTGCCCTCAGCGCCAAGAGCACCGCCGTTTTTATTGAAGATGTTGCGGATCTCGCCGGCTGTCCGGTTGCGATTGTCTGTTTGGCACTCAACGATAATCCCGACCTTGTGTGGACCGAAACCTTCGTAAGCGAGCTCTTCGATTTGCGAGCCATCATCGAGGAGGCCAGCGCCTTTCTTGATTGCGCGTTCGATGGTGTCTTTCGGACAGGCCTTTTCTCGAGCGCTTTCAATTGCGAGGCGGAGACGAGAATTCGAAGCTGGGTCAGGGCCGCCAAGCTTTGCCGCGACTTGAATCTCGCGTGCGAGTTTGGTGATGATTGCGCCCTTTTTGGCAGCATTGGCTGCCATCATTGGGTTTTTCCAGCTCTTTCCCACGGTTTCCCCCAGTTTTCGATTGTCGAAATGACGGCTCTATATTGACGCCTCAGCGGCACTTCGCGCAAGAGTGAGTGTGTGAACGGTGCAGAATGGTTTCGACTCAAGGCGGCAAGGGACAAGATTTCGACGATCGAGTCGGCCGTCGCGGATCTTCTTCAAGCAACTGACATCCTCAACGTGCCGGCTGCACCAGGTCGAGATGTCGAAGCGCGGCCGTCGTTTCTCTTTCCACCCAAGCCAAAGCTCTCATCGCAAGATGGTCAAGGGCGGCTTCTTCACGATGTTGCCAATATCGAATTGCAGGCGATGGAACTCGCGATGCGAACACTCGGCGAGTATCCCGAAGCGCCACGGGCGTTTCGGGAGGAGCTTGCGGATCTAGCGGTGCAAGAGGCAAAGCACTTGCGACTCTGTCTTGATGCGATGGATGAGATCGATCGTCCGTGGGGAACGTGGCCCATTCATTTGGCTCTTTGGGAGCAAGCGCCGCTCAAAGCGACGACGTGCACAAGTTTAATTGAGCGCATCTTTGTCGTTCATCGCCACATGGAAGGTTCGGGGCTCGATGCGGGCTCGGCCATTCTCACAAGGCTCAGTGGAGTGGGGCGAACGCGAGCGAAGGCCGTTGTACAATTGATTTTAAAAGAAGAAGTGGATCACGTGGCGTTTGGCACAAAGTGGTACCGCACTCTATGCCTGAGCGAAGGACTTGATCCCGATGGCTGTTTTTCGGAACTTTTGCCGCGGGCGTTAGCGAATAGTCCGCGGACTGAGAAGCCCGACATGGAGCTTCGTCGAAAAGCGGGGTTCAGTGAGTTTGAGATTCAGTGTCTGCTGCGCACGCACGGTTTTTCCATTTAGCTTTGACCTTCACGAGGCGCCAGCCCGTTCCCAGCACTAAAAAGTAAACCGCGCACGGAATCACTCCCGACTCGCCGCCAAGAAACTCAGAGCGTGGTCCTGGTTTATTGAACACTTCAAAGGCTGTCTGCAAAAACAGATTGTGGGAAGCATGATAGACCATCGCAACCCATACCGAGCCAGACTGTATTCTGAGCCACCCGACAAAAACTCCCGAAGCGAGAATGATGACTGTAAAGAGCAGGATTGAAACAAGCGGAAGACTTGAACTCGCATATCCGCCCCAAAGAATCAGCGGGAAATGCCATACGCCCCAAATGAGCGAGCTCACGATCAATGGATACCGAAGCGAGGTGTCGTAAAGTTTTGGTATGAGAAATCCGCGCCAGCCGAGCTCTTCGCCGAGTGCTGCAAAGCACCCGATAAGAAATATGACGGGATAGGTCTTGAGTATCAACTCCAAGGAAGAGCCAACACCGTTGCGTGTGAGTACCGCATTCGACGGCGGGTTGAACTCGCTTATTCCTGTGCCCCAAAGCACGGCATAGGACAGACCTGCAACGATGAATGGAACAAAGAAGGCGATAGCGGCATAGCGGATGGGGCCGAGTCGCCATCCGACATCACGAAAACCAATCCCATAGACCTTCCGATAGCAAAGGCTCACAAGTCCCGGAACCCACATGACGAGTAGGATCCATAGGCCTGCGAACTGCACTCCGCCTTTTCCGATGATGACTGCCATGACGAGCCAAGACAGCGCAAAGGTGAAAGCAAGAAAGCGAACAACGTGCTGGAGCTCAATGCCTTTCATTAGAAAGATTCATCCGGTCTTAAAAAGCGCCATTTCCCATCGGGTAAATCGCCAAGCATCACTTTGCCAATGCGCACGCGCTTAAGGGACGTCACGCGAAGGCCGACCAGCTCACACATGCGACGGACCTGACGTTTCTTTCCTTCTTTTAAGATGAAACGCAGCTGATCGTTGTTGAGCCATTCGACGTGCGCCGGCTTTAGTTTTTTGCCGTCGAGTTCAAGCCCATGATTGAGAAGCTTAAGACCACCGGGAATCAGCTCGCCGAGGACTCGGACGAGGTACTCTTTTTCGATATCGGAATCTTCGCCGATCAGCTGCCTTGCGATGCGCCCGTCTTGTGTAAAAACAAGAAGACCTTTGGAGTCGATATCGAGTCGACCTGCGGGCGCAAGCTTATC
>JAEUWE010000333.1 GCA_016791465.1 Pseudobdellovibrionaceae bacterium | reverse complement strand
CAGGCGATGCGCGTGATCTTGTCGGAGCTCTCGCGTATCATCGATCACATCGTGTGCATCGGCGCCAACGCGGTCGATCTTGGAGCGCTCACGGGTTTCTTCCATCTCTTCACCTATCGCGAGATGGTCTACACCTTGTTTGAAAAGCTTTGCGGGGCACGTCTCACCGTTTCGCTCACGCGAATTGGCGGTATGGCCAACGATGCGCCCGAGGGTTGGTTTGACGACGTTCTCGATACCGTTAAAAAAATTCGCGCGGGCGTTGATACGCTCGACGGTTTGCTCACAGGCAACAAGATTTGGCAGCAACGCACGCAGGGTGTTGGCGCCATTTCGGCTGAAGATGCGATTTCATGGGGCTACACCGGACCTCTCCTCAGGGCGGCGGGTGTCGGTCTCGATCTGCGCAAATCGCAACCGTACTACATGTACGATCAGCTCGATTTCAAAGTTCCAGTAGGAACAACCGGCGACGTTTTTGATCGCTATTTGGTGCGTGTCGCTGAGATGCGTGAGTCGCTTTCGATCATCGAACAGGTTTGCAAAAATGTTCCGGCCGGCGACTACACGATTCGCGATAAGTCGATCGTGTTGCCGGAGAAAAAAGAAGTTTACGGCAACATTGAAGGCCTCATGAATCACTTTATGCTGGTGATCAAGGGGCTTCGTCCTCCTGTCGGTGAAATCTATGATGCGACAGAGGCGGCCAACGGTGAGCTTGGCTTCTACTTGGTGAGCGATGGCTCGGGACGTCCGTATCGTCTCAAAGTTCGTCCACCATGCTTCTCAATTTATCAATCGTTCCCGGATCAAATCACGGGCGGACTTTTGGCAGATGTCATCGCGATTCTGGGTTCGATGAACCTGATCGCCGGCGAGCTGGATCGGTAAGGAATAAGATATGTTTAAACTCTCTGAAGAAGGCTTGAAGTACGTAAAATCAGAGCTGACTCGCTATGAAACAAAGCAGTCGGCGATCATTCGTTCGCTCTATCGCGCGCAGGATGAAAACGGGGGCTGGGTGAATCACGATGTGATCAGCCACCTCTCGGAAGTGATGGAAATTCCGGCAGCGCAGATTGAAGAAGTCGCGACGTTCTACACGATGTTCAATCAAAAGCCGGTTGGCAAATACCACATCCAGGTCTGCTGCACGCTGACCTGCGGAATGATGGGTGGCCGTGAGCTTTGCGATGCGATGATGAAGGAAGCTGGTTGCAAAGAGATGGGCGATGTTTCGGCTGATGGCATGTTCACTTTTTCAAAAGTTGAGTGCCTGGGTTCGTGCGATACCGCACCGATGCTTCAGATCAATCGCGATCCGTATACAGAGAATCTCAATATGGAAAAAGGCCTTCAACTCGTTCGCGATCTTCGCGCACGCGGGAAAGGGCACTGAGGTCCCGCTATGGCAGAAGTGAAATACCTTTCCGAACACTATTCGAAACCTGAGTACCGCTCGCTCGACGGATATAAAAAGCATGGCGGTTACGAGATGCTGGCCAAGGCACTCAAGATGGAGCCGCAGAAGATCATCGACGAAGTGAAGGCATCAGGTCTTCGCGGTCGCGGTGGTGCTGGATTCTCGACCGGTATGAAGTGGGGCTTTCTCCCGAATAACGGCGAGCCTCGTTATCTGCTTTGCAATGCCGACGAATCTGAGCCGGGAACCTTTAAAGATCGAGTGATGATGGAGAAAGCTCCGCATCAGCTGATCGAAGGTATGCTGATCGCGGCCTTTGCCGTGAAATCGCACAAGGCCTATATTTACATTCGCGGCGAATACATGGGGCCCGCGGCTATCCTTGAAAAGGCAATTGCTGAAGCAAAAGCGGCGGGGTTGATCGGCAAGAATATCTTGGGTTCAGGTTTTGATTGCGATCTCGATCTCTATTTGGGGGCGGGCGCGTACATCTGTGGCGAAGAGACGGGTTTGATCTCTTCGCTTGAGGGCTACAAAGGTCAACCGAAACTGAAGCCGCCATTCCCAGCGGTTCAGGGGTACTTGAAAAAGCCGACGATCGTAAACAACGTCGAAACGCTGGCTGCGGTTGTGAATATCATTCGCGACGGCGGTCAGGGTTATCGCAAGTACGGAACAGAGAAGTCCGCGGGCACCAAACTGTTTTCGATCTCAGGAAATGTGAATAAGCCCGGCACCTACGAGGTTCCGCTCGGCTATAAGATGATCGATCTGATCAATATCGAATGCGGTGGATTGAAGCCTGGCCGAAAACTGAAGGCGGTTGTTCCCGGTGGATCGTCGGCTCCGGTGTTGACAGCGGAAGAGGCTGAGCGCGCAACACTTGATTACGAGTGTCTTGCCGGCATGGGAAGCATGCTTGGATCAGGTGCGATTATCGTGATCGATGATTCAAACTGCATGGTCGATGTGCTCTCGACAATCACACACTTCTACCATCACGAATCTTGTGGTCAGTGTACGCCTTGTCGTGAAGGCACAGGCTGGATCGAAAAGATCATCCACAGCATCATTCATGGTCACGCCAAGCCGGGTGACATCGATATGCTGCTGAAAATTGCCGACAATATGAAAGGTCGCACGATCTGTGCGCTTTCGGACGCGGCAGCACTACCGGTATTGAGTTTTGTTACGAAATTCCGCGATGAGTTTGAGTACTTCATCAAAGAAAAGAAATCGAAGGTTCGCGGAGGGCAGATCTATGCACAGCTCCACCACTAATGTTCCGATGGTGAAGATCCAGGTGAATGGCCAAGAGGTTGAGGTCAAAGAAGGCTCAACGATTATCGAGGCGTTTTATCAGAATAAGATCGATATCGCGCACTACTGCTGGCATCCGGGCCTCTCGGTCGCGGGCGTTTGCCGTCTCTGTATGGTCGAGATCGAAGGCAATCCGCGTTTGCAGATCGCGTGCAACACCACGGTCACTCCCGGCATGAGAGTGTCGAATGTGTCTGAAAAGGTGAAAGATGCAGTGAAGTGGGGACTCGACTTCCACCTGATCAACCACCCACTTGATTGTCCGATCTGTGATCAGGCCGGTGAGTGCGGACTTCAAGATCAGTACATGAAATACGGTCGCAACGACTCGAAGATGGGCGAAGCGAAAGTGAAGAAGCACAAGGTCGTCGACCTTGGGCCTCGTGTCGTTCTTGATAGCGAGCGCTGCATTCTGTGTTCGCGCTGCGTGCGCTTCTGCGATGAAGTTCCAAAAACATCGGAGCTCGGCATCTTCAATCGCGGCGACCGAGCTGAAGTGGGAACTTTTGACGGCAAGCCTCTGACCAATAAGTATTCGACAAACGTCGTCGACATTTGCCCAGTCGGCGCGCTGACCTCGCGGGACTTCCGCTTCCGTCAGCGTGTTTGGTTCTTGAAGGATAAAGAGACCATCTGCACGGGCTGCTCGACAGGCTGTAATGTGAAGGCCTATTACAATAAAGAAGGCGTCTTCCGCGTGAAGCCCGTATACAATGCGGCGGTGAATGGTCACTGGATGTGTGATGACGGCCGCGACATTTACAAGTTTGTGAATCGCGAAAATCGTCTGATCGATGCGAAACTCGTATCAGGTGGAAAAACGGAGCACATGCAGCCGATGGAACTGGCGAAGCGCCTGGGTGCGACGCTGAAAGGTCAGGGCGCATCGGTGGCGTTGGTGCTGACAGGTTCGCACTCGGTTGAAGAATACGAAGCGATCGTGAGCTACTTTAAAAATGATGTTGGAACGACGCAGATCTACCACTGGATCAACAACCCAGACACGATCGATAGTTTTGATGGGATTTTGATTCGCGGAGACAAGAACCCGAACACCAAGGGTTTGATCGAAGTGCTTGCGAAAAATGGCGTCAGCACACAATGGAAGTCGCTGACTGATTCGATCGGCACAGGTGCGGTGAAGACTGTTGTCGTGGCGGGGCCAGAGAACCAGGCGTTGTTTCCAGATATGAAAGTGAAGATATCTGAACTTTCAAAAGCGGCGAAACTCGTGTGGATGACGGCCGGTAAGAACTCAGAACTTGAGTCGCTGACAGGTGATGTCGCGCTCTTGCCGTTGAAGACCTATGTTGAAAAACCAGGAACGTTCGTCAATCACGCAGGTCTTCGTCAAAAGACACAGCCCGTGACTTCGATCGTCCCTGGTGCTCTATCGCTTGTGGAGGCCGTTCAACTGTTCCGCGGCGAAGAGCTTGTGGCGAAGCCGGTCCAAGAGGGCGAAAAGCCGAATGAAATCGGCAAAGGTCGCGTGCATAACGAGTTCACTTTGACTCGAGGAGTTTGGTGATGAGCACCGTTCAGGCAGTAGATAAAAATTCGACATACAAAGTGAAACGTCCCGAGGCCGGGTCGAACTGGTTTTTACCAGGTATTTTCCTTGGTCTGACGTTGACTGGCACGAAGATGCTTCGAAACCTCTTTGACTATGTGAAGAGCATGGGTGGGGCCAAGCGCGAGCTTATGCCGACGGTGAACTACCCTGAAGAGAAGTACGAGTACTCACCACGCTTCAAAGGGAACCACGTTTTGACCGTAAAAAAGGACGGTGCGCTTCGTTGTACAGCGTGCATGCTGTGTGCGACGAACTGTCCTGCGGATTGTATCTCGATCGTGGCCAGTGAGCACGAAGACCCGACTGTTGAGAAGTTTCCGATTTCATATGAGATCGATATTCTTCGCTGTGTTTTCTGCGGTTTTTGTGAAGAGGCTTGCCCGGTCGATGCGATCCGTATGGGACCTGAGTGGCAGACTCCAGGTATCAATGGTTCGGAGTTCCAGTATGACTTAAAGCAGCTCGCCTATCGGCCGGCTTTAAAGGGCGGAATTGTTTCTGTCGTCGACGAAGAAGAACGTCACAAGGCTGGAATCTAGGTGCAGAACCTGCGTTCGCCTTTCAAAGAGCCGTCCTTGGCCTGGTATGAGGCCTGTGAGACGGCTCTTCGTTTATTGAGGACGAAGGTTTCTGCGCTCGCGCCGAACACGAGTCTTTGTTTTCATCCATCGGTGGAGGCTGCGCTTGTCGAGTGGGCGCTTTTGCTTCTCGATCGCAATCGTGAAATGGGATCAGGCCGCACGGGGGCTGTCATCGAAGCGAGTGATGACCCCTGTCTTCGGTTTCCCGGACAGGTCGTCAGTTCACAGAGTCTCGC
This sequence comes from Pseudobdellovibrionaceae bacterium, assembly GCA_016791465.1. Lineage (GTDB taxonomy): Bacteria > Bdellovibrionota > Bdellovibrionia > Bdellovibrionales > JAMPXM01. The sequence continues at coordinate 6,223 of JAEUWE010000333.1, read as the reverse complement.
TGTAGCCGATCTTGCCGCGGGAACGGTGACGGCTCAGAATGCACTGTTCTGCGCTTTCTGTGACGATGATCGTTTCGAGGCGATAGAGCGAGACGGCTCAAATCGCGATAAAGTTCTCAGTGATGCAAATTGGAATCGCGTTCCGCTTCTTCGCGTGCGGCAATTGCCGCCAACGGGAGTCGAAGCACTGAAGCCGCGTCCCTATGAAATCAAGATCGTGCGTCTTGGCGATGGTTCGGCGGTATCGCTTTTGGGAGATCGCCTGCGGCTAGTGCCAAGACTTTCGCAACATGCTTTTCAAGCAGAGGCGATTGCGTCCAGTGCGGGTGCATTTCGTGCTCTCCTCGAAGAGTGTGTAGAGGCGCGAAGTTTTGAGCCAGAGATCGCTGAGTTTTCAAAAGCTCTGCCTCAGGGGTGGAGAGTTCTCGATCCTAAGGCTGGCGAGCGTCGAGCGGCGAATCGCATGTTGCTTGTGACGGAGTCGTACGACAGTTCGTGGTGCGCTGATCGATTGATTGAACGGTATCCGCAGCTCCAGCGCGGAATTGACCTCATTCCACTCAGCGGCTGTGAGATCGGCGATGAGCGCCTGCAGGAGTGGCTGCGAGGGCGACCTGCCGCGCAGCTTATGGCACCGCTCGAAATTCGCGGTGCGATGCAAGTCAAAGTCTCAGCGCTATTATCCGTATTGCCTGGCGCCGATGCTGGAGCGAAAGCGAAGACTCTGTCCTCGTTCCTTGGCTCGCTGTGAGCGAACTGACTTATTCTATCGACAAATAAGATCAGTCTGTGATTTTGGATCTTCGTGCTGCAGGCGGTATGAGGTCCAAACAAACTGCGCACTCGCGGTACACATAAAGATAATAAGCACCGCTGTTGCCGTCGTTTGAATCCAACGCTGCTTCTTGCTGATGGAGCGTTCGACAAAACCGCGAACCAAACCAAATGACAGAACTCCAGGAGTCGACGCCAGCGCAAAGCCGCTGCCGATCGCCGCTGCATTCCATGGGTTACCGCTTAACGCGGCAAAACCCATGACCGACCAAAGTTGGCCGCACGGTAAGAGTGGAGTGCCAAGTCCCAGAGCAAATGGACCGATGCGATAGAGAGCAGCCATGATCCGGCTCGAGGCTTGTGTGAGCCAAGCAGGCCCACGGATGACACGGATTTTGAGGACGCTCGTTATGACCACAGTGCTGGCGACAACGGCGAATGCAATCGAGAGCCAGGGTTCGGGTCTTGCGATGGCACCGAGCCAGCCGACGATGGCGCCGACGAGGCCGTAAGAGAGAGTGCGACCAAGAGTGTAAAGAGCGGGACGTTTGACAGTCGAGGCGATGGGGCCACACATCAGGGCGCAGTGAGCTTGGGCGCCGATCGCAAGGGCGATCAAGCCGACGGCTCCGATGGAGCCGTCGAGAAGTGTGCTACTAGTGACGGGAGAGTGGCCCAACAAGATGAATCTCCTTTTCGATCTTCAGGCTTGGGTCTTTGGCATCCGTGAAGCGAAGTTCGATCTCCATATCTTTTTTCGAAGTGTCTTGAGCAAAGCGAATAAAGAAGCCGATTCTCTCAGTCTTTCCTGGTCGAAGGATGAACTCCGTTTGCGAAGTCATCATGGCAATGCCCTGTGGCGCGTCTTCGATGGCAACCGTGATTCGGCGCTCTTCGTTTGAGGTGTTTGTGGCCTCAACAAAGAATTGATTGAGGTAGGCCTTCTGTCCTTCAAAAGTGATCTCTTGATAGGGAACGCCTTTGCCTCGCAGGACTTGAATGTCGACGTCTTTCTGAGTCGACACGAAATAGGTCAGAGCGATCGCAGCGGCGGTGATGACGGCGAGGTATGCAATCGTTCGCGGGGCAAAGTGGAGGCCGGGTTTAAACTTTGACTGTTGATCGGGAGTGGCTTGCAGCTCTTGCAGGGTTGAATAACGAATAAGACCAGTCGGCCGTTTCATCTTGGTCATCACGTCGTCGCAGGCGTCGACGCAAGCTGTGCAGGCGATACACTCCATTTGTACGCCTCGGCGAATGTCGATTCCCGTTGGGCAAACTTGAACACAGCGGAAGCAATTCACACAGTCGCCTTGTTTGTCGCCAGGCTTCACTTGCCCGCGGCGCGGTTCGCCGCGTTTCTCGTCGTAACCGACGATCATCGACTGGTCGTCCATGAGAACCGACTGAAAACGGCCATAGGGACAGGCGATCATACAGAACTGTTCGCGGAACCATCCAAAATCAAAAAGAATAATGCCCGTTGAAATGACGATAAACAAAAAGCTCGTCCAATTCTCAGCGGGGGCTCGTCGCACCATTTCGGCGAGAACATCGGTGCCGACAAAGTAGGCGAGAAAGCTATGAGTGATCACGAGTGAGACGGCGAGAAAGGCCAGCCACTTGATCGACTTTTTTAAGAACTTTTTAACAGACCATGGCGCGGCTTGCAGGCTTCGGCGTTCTCCGGCCGTTCCTTCAACCCAGCGTTCAATGCGTCGATAGACGGCTTCAACAAAAACAGTCTGCGGACAGGCCCAACCACACCAAACTCGACCCCAAATCGCGGTGACGAAGAAGAGACCGAATCCTGCTATCGCGAGCACAAATATCAAAAGGGGCGCGTTGTGCGCCCGCAGACTTAAACCAAAAATCTCAAATTGTCGTCGGCTGACGTCGAGCAGGAGTGCCTGCTCGCCGCCAATGCGAATCCACGGAAGAACCAAGAAAACGATGAGTAAAACGATTTGTGTCCACTCGCGCTTCTTGTGCCATGCCCCTTTTACTTCGGCTGGATGGATTTTGATTCTCCATCCGTGCTCATCAAAAGAGGCGGGTCGTTCTTCCGGTAGATTCCAGTCAGCCATTGGCGTTTTCCTTCTCTCAATTCCTATTCGGCGACTTCCGCACCTTGTGGCTCTTTGCCGCCGGGTGCGTTGGTTCCGCGCATTGATATCACATACGCGCTAACTTGAGCCAGCTCATCTGGAGTCAATACGGGGCCCCAAGGCGGCATGCCTTTATCGGCAACTCCTTCTGAAACGACTTTAGCAACTGCAGCCGCTTTGCCATCGCCGTGGATCCAGAATTTGTCAGTCAGGTTTGGACCGACAAGTCCTTGTCCTTTGTCGCCATGGCAGGCCAGGCACTTTCCGTCGTAGACCGCTTTGCCAGCAGCCATTGCGCCGGCATCGCCCTTCAGACCGTCGATTTTAGCGACGATGTCGTCAGCACCTTGTGGCGCCGGTGGCGCAAGCGCTTTAACAGCGGCCAAGTCAGTTTCGAGCTCTTGCTGCGATGAGGGGCCACTGCCGTACTCATAGTAGCCGACATAGAAAACCGAAAAGATGATGGTTCCGTAGAAAATAATCTGCCACCACTTTGGCAGCGGATTATCAAGTTCTTCAATTCCGTCGTAGTTGTGATCGAGAAGGATCGCCTTCTCGTCATCCAAAATAATGTTGGGCTTGTTGTCGAGATCTCTTGTGCTCATGTTCAGCCCTCCTTTTGATCGTGATGAGTTAAAGTTTGGAGTTCGCCGTCGGACAGGGCTATCGAGCTTACCTGATCGATATCCCGTGCCTTCAGCCAGCTATAAGTCCACAGCAAAATCGCTGAGAACGAGAAGAAGAACAGAAGCAGCCCCGCCGCCGTCATCCACGTCATGGGGAACTGAGTCAGAGCTTCCTGTTTCACTGTGCCACCTCTTTTTGAACAGTTTTGCCGAGCTTCTGGAGGTAGGCGATAAGGGCAATCACTTGGCGCTCCTCAAGCTTGTCAATTCCCGCGTCGGCTTTTAGACCTTCCGCGATTTTTGCAGCTTGTTCCCGAGCAGAGGCCTCTGCATTTGCAACTTCGTCATCGGTGTAGGGCACGCCAACAGTTTTCATAACCGAGAGCTTTTTGCTCAAGATTCCGAAGTCTGTTTTGCGCTCTGCAAGCCAAGGATAGGCTGGCATGATCGACTGTGCGTTCATCGAGCGCGGATCAATCATGTGGCGGAAGTGCCAGAGGTCTGGATACTTCGAACCGACGCGAGCGAGGTCTGGACCTGTACGCTTTGATCCCCACTGGAACGGATGATCGTACTGCGATTCAGCCAATGTCGACGCTGGACCGTAGCGTAGAACTTCCCAGTGGCTGGTTCGGATCATCTGTGAGTGGCAAACATAGCAGCCTTCCTTCACATAGATATCGCGACCAGCGAGCTCAAGTGCAGTGTAGGGAATCGCTTTTTCATTTTCCTTCACGTAGCTATGAGCGGTCAAAGTTGGAACCAACTCAAAGATCGATCCGACAAGAATCGAGAGCAGAACCAAAACAGTGAACGGAGTTGCGAGACCCTCAAGGCGGCGATGCATTGCTGTACCAGCGGCTTCGGGATGGGCGTTGAGTGCTGGAGCTGAATACTCAGGCTCTTTAACAGAAGCTGGCGCATTTTTGATCGTCATCCACAAGTTGTAGATCATGATCAAGAAGCCAGTAAGGAAGAGCGTTCCGCCAATCGCACGGACCCAGAAGAGCGGCGCGATACGGAGAACAGTTTCAACGAAGTCAGGGTAAACCAGGCGACCTGTTGGGTCGATTGCTCGCCACATCAAGCCCTGTGTGATTCCGGCAGTCCACATCGCGATGATGTAAACAAGGATACCGATTGTCGCTGTCCAGAAGTGCGCATTTGCCAGTTTCTGGCTATGCAGCTCTGTGCGCCACAATTTTGGTACGAGATAGTACAGCATACCGAAGGTCAGGAACCCGTTCCAGCCAAGTGCGCCGCCATGAACGTGAGCAATGATCCAATCGGTGTAGTGAGCGAGTGAGCTCACCGATTTAACGGACAAGAGCGGGCCTTCGAAGGTCGACATTCCGTAGAAGGTAATTGCGACAACGAAGAACTTCAGGATCGGCTCGGTGCGAACGCGGTGCCATGAACCACGCAGCGTGAGCAGACCGTTGATCATACCACCCCAGCTTGGAGCCCAGAGCATGACCGAGAACACCATTCCGACTGTTTGCGCCCAGTCAGGGAGTGCGGTGTAGAGAAGGTGGTGAGGGCCGGCCCAGATATAGAGGAACACCAGCGACCAGAAGTGGACGATCGACAGGCGGTAGCTATACACTGGGCGATTGATGACTTTCGGTACGAAGTAGTACATCAGACCCAAGAATGGAGTGGTCAAGAAGAACGCCACCGCGTTGTGTCCGTACCACCACTGTACCAGTGCGTCTTGTACGCCAGCGTAAACGGGGTAGCTCTGCCACATCGAAACTGGAATCTCGATTGAATTCACAATGTGAAGGACGGCAACGGTGATGATTGTCGCGATGTAGAACCAAACAGCCACGTAGAGATGGCGTTCGCGTCGTTTCGCAATCGTTCCGAAGAGGTTAAGTGCAAAAACGACCCAGATCAAGGTGATCGCGATGTCGATCGGCCACTCAAGTTCAGCGTACTCTTTACTCTGTGTGATTCCGAGTGGAAGCGTGATCGCAGCCGATACGATGATGAGCTGCCAGCCCCAGAAGTGGATCTTGCTGAGAGCGTCAGAGAACATCCGCGCTTTCAGAACCCGCTGTGTGGAGTAGTAAATACCGGCGAAAATGGCGTTGCCGGCAAAAGCGAAAATCGCCGCGTTCGTGTGAAGCGGGCGAAGTTTAGAAAACGTGATCCAGCTGAGATTGAAGTTCAATCGCCAGTCGGCCATTTGGAAAGCGATAATAACACCAACGAGGAAGGCAATCGCTCCCCACACGACGGTGGCGAGCGAAAACTTCTTCACGATGTCATCATCGTAGCGAAAAGTTTCGTTGTTTGGACTCATGAGTTCTCTCCGGTACGGTTGTTTGTACTGTTCATGTTGTTTGCACTTCTTTTGTCTTTAACTGCTTCACTTTTAGTTGCGCTTCTAATTCCAGTTTATTTTGATCGTGGCCTCCGGCAGCAGCCGGCGCAGGGACGACAAGGTCACCGTCGTCGAGGATCCGATAAGCCGGAGTCTCGCAGTCATCAAACAGGCCGCTGCGAACCGCTTTGACAAAGAAAAAGGCGAAACCCAGTCCAAGCATCAATGACATCGGAACAAGAAGACTGATGATGCTCATGTCTTTACTCCTTTTAAACAGAAGATCGAAATCAACGTCACAATAAGACTGGATACCGGCATCAGTGTGGCGGCAATCAGCGGTGACATCAACCCGGTAATCGCAAGGACCGCCGAAACCAAATTGA
>JAEUWE010000255.1 GCA_016791465.1 Pseudobdellovibrionaceae bacterium | reverse complement strand
CAGCGACCGATACTCCATCGATTCCAAGTTTGGATGCCGTCGCATCGGCGTTCATCTTATAGCGAATAATGTTGTCATCATCGCCAAATGGTCCGACGTGGAACTCAAGCTCTTCTCCCGATCCATCGAGCAGTTTCTTTGATCCGAATCGAGTCGTCTTCGCAATGCGGTCGGCCTCTGAAACCAACTGCTGAACTTCTTGATCCAGGAATGTACGCTCCTCATCGCCGATGTTGTCCGATGCCGCTTGCACACCCAATTCTCGTAAACGAATCAAAACGTTATTGATCTCACTCAAGCCACCCTCAGAGACCTGCACCAAGGAGCCCGCGTTAAACGCGTTCTGTCTTGCCATCAAAAGACCGCGATTCTGTCCTTTGATGTTTTCAGAAATCGCGAGTCCCGCTGCATCATCTGCCGCATTCACGATGCGACTTCCCGATGATAGTGCCGCCAATGAGTGCGACGCTCGCGTCTGCTGTGTCGACAACTGTCGTTGTGCATTGATCGCACCGACATTCGTAGTAATCCTCAAGCCCATACGTACCTCTCCCTTTCTCACTCAAAACGAGTGAGCCCACAGCTGCACGCGCCCATCGCGTGCAGTTTTGCATCACCCAAGCCGGGGCAATGCAGTTAACTTTTCAGTGGGACGCCCGTCGCGACTCGCACCCTCGGTGACTGCCAAGGTTTCGAGTGCTTCGGGGCGCATCGGAGGAGAGCTTCGCTTGACTGCTGAAACGCTCTTCTGACTGTCCCAACGTGTTCAAGTTACTTCTCGGCTTTGGTCCAGAAGACTTGAGACCTTGGTCCAGTCCAGTTTATTGCGCATCGCGTCTTGTGCGCGTAACAACAAGCGATTGGTTTAGAAAAAATATTTTCAGGCACACGCCTTTGGTCCAGGTGCAAGACCAAGACACGGTCTTTTTAGTTTCGAGAAAGCTCTTCGCAACTCGGTAGAGCCGCGACCGCCGACTCTGCATTCACCGAGTAAACCATGAACGCTGCAACGGGAACTCCTGTTGCTTCCGCAACAACTTCTCGCGTGATCAGATCCGTGAGTTTCGCACGCCCAGTACAGATCGAACCGATCGGACCAAGCGAACAGTCGGCATCAATCCATAAAAACAGATCTGCCGAATACTCGCTCGTGATTTGATATCCAAGCTCTCGCAACGCCTGAGTGGCCTCGCGAGGAATGGCCATAGGACCTTGGGGCATACCGACTTTCCCAAGCGCAACATTGCAATTGTATTCAGGAGTACGGCGAGCCGCCTCAGCTGCAATCGACGTCAGGAATGTTAAAGTCAAAATAAGAAGTGATTTCATTGGAGGCCTCCGCGAATCAATAGGGAGTCGCCTTTTTACCGTTCGGTTCGTTCGAATGACATGGCTTTTGCCTGCTGGGAAGTAATTCCAAAGCGACGCATAACTCAACTCAACAAATGCTTCAATCGCAGCATCAAAGCAGCTTCAATGCGCGATCATTGCTCATGTTGGCCTGGGCAAGAACCGCGACACCAAAATCTTGCAGCACACGGTTTCGCGCAAGATCGGCAGTTTCACTCGCGATATCAGTATCAGAAATCCGCGACCGTGCCTCTGCGACATTCTCTCGCTGCACATCGAGATTATTTCCGGCAATTTCAAGACGCCCTTGAATCGCACCAAATGCGGCGCGAGTGCTCGCAAGTTTCGTCAAACTCTCATCGAGCTCAACAAGAACACTTTGCGCATCGTCCTGGTCGGCCACGGACATTCCACTGATGCCGAGCGCCTCTGCGCGTGTGTCGGCGTCGAGTTTATATCGAATCACATCAGTGTCTTTATTGCCGCTGGTACCGACGAAGAATTCGAACTCTTCGTTTGTACCAACAAGAAGTTTCTTCTGACCAAATCGCGTGGTCTGCGCAATACGATCAAGCTCCGCAGTCATCTGTTGAAACTCGGTATCAAGGAACTCTCGCTCGTCATCGCCCACGGTGTCGCTTGCCGCTTGAACGGCGATCTCCCTCAGCCTCACGACGATGTTGTTCTGTTCCGACAGGCCGCCCTCGGCGACCTGAATAAAGCCGATGGCATTGTCGGCATTTCGACGGGCCTGCAGCAAGCCACTCTCTTGACCACGCAGCTGCTCGGATATCGCAAAACCGGCAGCGTCATCTCCCGGCTGAGTGATGCGACTTCCACTTGCCAGCGCCTCCAAGGAGTGCTGCACCTTCTCTGAACTACGGGCCAAATTCCGTGAGGCCGCAATTGCGGCCACATTGGTCCCTATTCTTAACCCCATACGCGCCTCCTCAAAGACGGAGGTCGCGGCCCACATCGCGACTCAAAAGTAGGGTGAGGACGTATCCCCCCGGCCCACCCCAGTTAACGTTTCAGCAGTCACCTCTCTTTTCGTCGCATCGCGTTATAACTTTAGTGATTTATTTCGCATGGCGTTAAATATGTGTAATAACTGATCTTACCCATTCCAGAACAAAGTTCGGAAAGACCGGAGGCCGCCCCCATCCAGGGAGCGGACAATCGCGAATGGATCAAAATAAGACAATGAGGCCGACTGACTACAAGTCGGAGTAAGACTTTCGCATACAGGCCATGCAGGTGAACAGAATGGCCTGGGCGGCCTCTTGGCTGGGATCGACAAACTGGTAAGTCACTCCGAAAGGCGCATCGTGAGCGGCGCCCTGTTTTCCGAGCGAACGCACGTAGCGCGCAGACACCTCGACAGTTTTGCCTTCAAGCAGGTGCAGCGTACCCTTGATCTGCAAAATGTTCGGATTGACGCCAGTGACCGGCTCGCCAAATGTTTTTGGCCAAACCACACGCATGCCGCCAACCGAGAGATCAATCACATCCAAACGTGCATTCGTCCCCAGCTGCGGACAAATCATGTAGATTCCATACGAGCGTACGTAGGCGCGAAAATCGCGACGTCGCTGCAGACGAACAAGCCCACGCTCCGCACTCAAAGTCATGGTGGTCAAAGTTGGATTGAGAATTTCTTGGCGAAGCGCGTACTGGCCACTCGGGAGCGTAAAAACCGCTTCGACCTTTAAACCCGCCGTCAGCTTGTTTCCTAGCACGGGCGCCAAGAGTGGCGGGGGCGCTCCTTCGACCGTCCACAGCCCGAGGACGGCATTGCTGCCCTTCACGGCCCGCAAAAGAAATGGCAGCTCGTGGCCGTCGAAATCGCAATAGAACTCAACCCGCTTATCCATTGCGAGTTGAAGAATCTGCTCAATTTCAGCCGGATCAGTGACCAGCTCGCCGTCGTCTGAGGAAACCATGAAGGAAAGGTTATCATGCAACGAGGTCTATAAAAAACCCAACTTTTTCGCTCGTCACTTCAGTCGTGTAAATCAAACGCCCCTTGAGTTTTCGCTCTTCTTTCAACCGACGGTCTAGGCGCCGAAGTGCGAGCGAGTTAACAGAATCAAAGAGATTGTTAATGATCCCGGGAGCACTCCCGAGAACTGGTGCCACCGCTGGCTGCTCCGGAGCGGACTCGACTTCGTGCCCATGCTCAGCAAGTAGGCTCGCCAGTCGACTGCGCCGGCCTTGCGCCGCGCCTTGTTGTTGTTCATGCCGCTGTCCCGAAGAGTCCGCTGCGACAGCAAGCGATGCGTCGACCGGAGCCGGCTCAACAGATAAATCCGGAAGCTCCATAGCGTAGACCGGCAGAACGGCACTCTCGATTCTCATTCCACGATTTTACGACGAAATACCTCGTAAAACCCGACCAAGGTCTTGCGACGTTTGAATCTGAGACGCTGCCTGCCTCACTTTGCGCTCAGCCTCGACCATCATCAAAGCGCGGCCCTCTGCCTGAAGACGGCGCGGCTCAAGACGGTGCGGTTTCCAACGCAATAGATCGGTTCGCACCGCCTCAATTTCACTTAAAAAATCAAAAACTCCGTCACCCGTCAGCGCCGAAAGCTTAAAAACCTTTGGCGGATGCGACGACATCGAGCGCGGATCGAGTTCAAGCGCCGCCTCGAGCTCGCGCGCAAAAACATCGGCGCCTGGACGATCCGCTTTGTTGACCGCAAATGTGCTCGCGATCTCCATCAGTCCGGCTTTCATTCCCTGAATGCCATCGCCACCTTCTGGAGTAAGAACCACGGAGACATGATCGGCGACATTCATAATCTCAAGCTCAGTCTGTCCAACGCCGACCGTCTCAAGCAAGAGTACGTCAAACCCAGCAAGATCGAATGCACGGACCATCAGCCATGCCGATGCACTCAATCCACCAAGGCTTCCGCGCGAACCAAGCGAGCGAATGAACACCTTCGGATCCAAAGCGTGATCGTGATAGCGAATACGATCTCCCAGTATCGCACCATCAGTAAACGGACTGGATGGATCAACTGCGAGAACACCAACGCGCAGGTCATACTTTTCGCGCCAGAGGCCAATCAGCCGCGAAATCAATGTCGACTTTCCCGCTCCCGGCGGTCCGGTGATTCCCACGCGAAACGCCGACTTTGGCGGTTCGAGAAGCTTTGGAGTTTGCGCGACCACCGACGGACCACCACGCTCAAGCAGAGTTAAGAGCTTGGCCAACGAGCGGGTGTCACCATTCATCGTTCCTTGAATTCGTTCCTGCAGCTCCTGATCGCGCCCCAATTGGCAACCCTCCGTCAGTCCCAAGATCACCAGCAAAGCATTGAAAAATCACGGTTTTCTGAAGCTCGTAGATTCAGGCTGTCAAAACAATCGCCAGATCGAGCCTGGCCACAAATGCCGCAAAGGCGCCCTCTGAATTCGAATATTTCTACGTAATTCCATATATTTACGATTGCATCGGCCGCTCCGAATGGCCGTGGTTCTGGTCTTGCCCTTGTTATCGTCAGGAGGCCCGCATGACGAACAACTCAAAACCCGTATGGATCACCGTTGCCGTCGTGATTGCAATCGGCCTGATGTTCGATGCTGCTCGCCGCAACAACGTCGGCGAATGGCACCCCCGCCTCGCTGCCTTCGGAATGGGCGGAACCGATGATGGCTCCAACACAATTCTCTCCGAACGCAGCCCCCGCTCGTCATCAGCCACGCGTGCCCGCAGCCGACTCTATAAAGCGCGTCTGGCCGGTCTTGATCTCGACAAGAAATCAAATTCAGCTTCTCCCGAGTCCGAATCTTCAACCGTGACCCCCACTGCCACCACACCGACCGCTGCGACGCCTGCCGCCGGCGCAACCAAACCAGAAAAGAAAAAAGCGGAAGATCGCAAAAAGAAGAAGAAAAAGAAGAAGAAAAAATCGACTCTCCCCGGCGCTCCTGCTTCAGAAAAAAATGAAAGCGATGACGTTGACGAGAAGTCTGATAGCGACGCCCAAGGTGCGAGTGGATCGAACGCCGCTGCCGACGGCTTTGCTGGCGGAGGAACCGCGGCTCCGATTCAGCCCATGACCGGCGAACCAAAGACTCTCGAAGAGTGGCTCGCCTATGTCTTGCGCGAACCCAACTACGAACACACGATGAAGCTCATCACCCAGTACCAAGTGCGCGAAATCGGCGCTGACATTTTCTACGGCGTTGTTCAGGAGATGCTCAATGACTCTCGCGCTAAAATGCACGAGTACGCCGTGATGGCGCTTGGCTCAGCGCCAAGCACGAAGAGCTTTGGCCTCCTTCAAATCGCGATCGCCTCTGAACACGAGGGATCGGAACTTCGCCTCCAAGCGCGCAACTATCTTAAAACGTACAGCCGTATGGAGTACCTCAAGTACCTCATCAGCATCGTGACATCAGAGACAGCTGAAGACACGCGATACGAGGCCTTGCGCATGATTCGTCTCTCCGCCGAGCAAAACCTCAAGTCGACAACTCGTCCGTCGACAAGCGGCAATGGATCAACGGGCGGATCCGGCTCTGTCAGCGTGACAACCACACGCCAGTTCAACCCACTTGTTCCGATTCTCACACGTTTGATTCAAACTTCGAACGATCAAAACGTGCGCAACGAAGCCACCAGCACACTGCAACGAATCCAGTCTTTACTGGGAACCACTGTTGCCGCCAACGGTTGAGGTTGTTAGCCTGACTCTATGTCAGGCCTCGCGCGCTCACTCGCAATTCGAACACTTACACTTACACTTCTATGCCTCGTCTGCATTGGCTCCATCAGCCAAGCCGCACTCCAACTCCCCGGCGGCCTCACCGGCAATGATCGAAAAGAAGCACTCCGAATTATTGGCTTTGGTACCGCAACCAAGTCTTTGACGGATCCCTATCCCCTCGGCGGATACCATGGTTTCGAAGTCGGTCTTTCACTCGAAACAATTCCCACACAAGATCTTGGTCGTCTTGGAGGCCGCCTCGCCGCACCTCAGGCCGACGTCACCATTCCAAAGATCTCGATCGGCAAAGGACTCTACTCTGATCTCGACTTTTTCTTGCACTTCATTCCCTACAATCAGCGCAGCGAAATGTCTCAGTATGGCGGAGCTCTGCGCTGGGGATTTTACGAAGGTTCATCACTTCCACTTTCCGCCAATCTGATCGCACACATCAACACCGGTAACATCAATAACCAAGTCACCACACGCACCTTTGGCGTCGATATGACCGCTGGACTCAATGTGAATCAAGTGGCCCTCTATATCGGTTTTGGCGTTCTACAATCGGTCGGAGGATTTGTCGGCGGCGCCGCAGGAGTCACCGATACTGGGCGTTACGAAATCGAAAGCGTGAGCACCTATCACTCGATGATCGGCACCGCTGTGCGGTTTCAAAAATTCTTTGCCGTGATTGAGCTCGATCGCTACACGCAAAGCGTACTCAGTGCGAAACTCGGATTCCGCTTTTAAGTTTTAATTTTATCGATAATCGACGAGGTCGAACGTCCCGGTTGGAACTGAAGTGAGCGCACCTGGCCACCTCGCCCTAAGACAAAAGATGCACCGACAATCTTGTCGACCGGCCAATCGCCACCTTTGACCAGAATATCGGGCTCGACCAACTCGATCACCTTGAGCGGAGTCTCGTCATCAAACAACGTGACGTAATCAACACAACCAAGTGCCGCCATGATCTCGGCACGATCTTGCTCGTGCTGAACGGGCCTCTCTGGGCCCTTCAAGACCCGAACACTGCGATCGGTATTCAGCGCCACCACCAGACGATCCCCCAACGCGCGGGCCTCCTGCAGATAGCGGACATGGCCTACATGTAACAGGTCAAAGCAGCCATTCGTAAAAACAAAACGGAGCGAAGGGTTCACCTTCCGCTCCGCCTGAATAGCCGATCTTAACTGCTGATGATCGAAAAAACGCTGTCCGCTCACTGCGCCGGCTCAATCGCAACGATCTCAAGACCCGTCAGCCACTTTAAGACATCATGCCCGACGAGCGCCGAAACGATCGGGAACAAGATAAATCCAGTCGCCGCAACGAGAGCGCCCCGCCACAACACGAGCAGTGGATAGAACCATCGACCGCGACGCTCGGCAGAACCGATGCGAATCTCATACGACCACTCACCAAGCGTTGACCCCATAAAGCTGCGGGCAGCGAGCGTATAAAGCAAACCGCTCGCAACAAACAAAACACCCAACAGCGCCATGGTCGCCGTGTCCGTCTTTGAATTCTCAAGCAACGCCACGAGATTGGCGCCGGTAACACCCAAAAGCACCGCGAGCAGAATGCAACCAACCCCTAGGACCACCAAGGTGTCCAAAATCGCCGCACCAAAGTGGAACGCAATTCCCTTTTCAGTCGCTGTTTCATTCTCCTTGGCTTTCACCTGGCTCAGGCTTCCGTCACGAAGCGCCTGCGCTGCAGGCTGCCCCGCCAGACGGCCCATGTGAGGGAATGACTTGCCGAGCTTTGCGATGCTCTCATCAACCGACGAGGCCGCTGCAGCTGCGACCGAAGCGACGGCTCCTGGTGCCTGCGGCGCCATTTGGCCTGTCGAATGCTTGTAGTCTTCGCGTCCAATCGGCATCTTGAGGAATGTCTTATTCATTGTCGACGTCATAGTCGAAGCGACCGACGTTGAAACCGAGCCAGTTGCGGGATTCGCTTTTGTCGCTCCCAGCGATTGACGTTCATTCTCATCCAAAAAGTCGAGTGCCGGAGGAAGAGCCGCAATCAGATCCGAAACTCCCTTTGAGTTATGCCGAACCTTTGCCTTGCTCGAGAATGCTGTATCGGGATCGGCCGCTCCCGTTGATGCCGAGGTCGTTCCAGACGAGCCAATCGAAGATGAAATCGAGTTGCCGAGCGGAGCGCCAAGGCTCGAAAAGCTAAATGCGTCGTCATCGCCATCGGCAGATGCACTTGTCGGCTTCCGGTGAAAACCAAGACCGTCGCTGATTGGTTTAAATTCGAAATCGTCCACTTCAATATCCGCCACGATTTTTCCCCATGTTAGCGCATCAAATCCCACTCGTACTTTAGGATGCTGACCAGGGCCACGCAAGCCGTTTCAACCCGCAAAACCTGCGGCCCCAAAGTCGTCGGCTCCAATCCAACAGCCGTAAAGGCCTGCACTTCATTTCGGCTAAATCCGCCCTCACCACCAACAAAAACCCAAACGGCACGAGGCTCCTTTGCTTTAATCAGCCCAAGAGACTGCCGGATCGGCAATGAGGGCACGTCACGGCTTCCCTCATAGGCAAAAAGACCCCCAACTTGTGCGCCGCGGTTAGCGTCTGCGCTCAAATCCGAGAGAAATGGGGCAAGTTTGGTCGGCTCGAGGAGCTCCATGCGCTCACCTCGGCCACATTGCTGCGTAGCTCCCTTTATTATTTTTTGGAAACGCGCCTGCTTCGAGCTCCAGGTGTCGCTCTGCGTGCGAATAAACGACTGCTCGGTAAAAAGAGGCTGTATCGCCTCAACCCCAAGCTCGACGCACTTCTCTAAAACTGCTTCAAATACGGGAAATCGCGGAATGGCGAGAGCCAAACGGACACGAGGAAACGGCAAAGGCTCGATGTCGCGAATCTCCAGAATTCGCCCGACCGACTCGCGCTTAGTCTCCTGTTGAAGCTCAACAAAATAGGCGCGACCGTCGACCAACACTTCAAATCGATCGCCAACTCCCTGCCGGCAAACGTCGCGAATATGATGAAGCGTATCACCACAAAGACGAACAGTCCCACCGACATCTGCATGGTCAACCGCATCGCCCTCGTTGGGATCGAGCCAGTATCTGCGCATTACGCTTTCTTCCACAGCGAAGCGCACCACTCGCCTTCGCGAACGCGAGAAAGTTCTTTGCAGCCCGAAAGACGCGCGAACTCTTTGTGAAAAGATTCTTCGCGATCGGTCAGAATTCCAGAAAGCACCAATGCACCCCCGGGCTTTAGCGCACGCGCTAAATCTTCAGCCA
>JAEUWE010000200.1 GCA_016791465.1 Pseudobdellovibrionaceae bacterium | reverse complement strand
GTCGAACTCGAATCCATCGCAAACTGGCATTCGAACATCGCAGACAATAAAGTCCGGTCGAGATACCCTGATGCTCTCTAGCGCGATACGGCCATTTTTAGCAGTCTCAACGACGAAACCCTCTCGACCAAGAATACGAGTCATCAACACCAGAATGTCTTCATCATCATCAATAACGAGAATTCTAAATGACACTATTCCTCCGATGAATCCACTACCCCTTTGCCTTCGGCAGCTCGAGAACAAACCGCGTTCGAGCCGACAGGCGGTCAAAATAGAGGGCACCGCCATGATATTCGGCGACCGACCGTGACACGCTCAGTCCTAGCCCTTTCCCTTCGCCAACTCTCTTTGTCGTAAAAAATGGCTCCATTAGTTTCGGAACAATATCGTCACTGATCTTGCCGCTATCAACGACCGAGACCTCATAAATACCGTCGCGTTCACGTACGCCGATAAAAACTTCTCGAACTTCTAACTTTGACGCCGCATCGATCGCATTATCAAGAAGATCGACAATGACCTGAAAGATCTCGCCCGAGCTTCCTTCTACAAGCATGGTCTCGGACGGTACTCTCATATCCAGACTGATACCCGACCGTGTCGCGAAGTCGATAACGAATCCAACTGCGTTGCTGACCACGGCAAGAAGGTCGAACGTCTCTTTTGAAAAGTTCCGCTGATCACGAGCCAGGCGTCTCAACGACGACGTCACCTTGGAAATCTTGTGAACCATCTCCTGAATCTTCTTTGTCCCACTGAGAACTTCACCTGTCGTCAGCAGGTTCTCTTGAGAGAGATTCGCCAGCTCCTCGGCCTGGAGTTCAATAACTTGCAGTGGGGTATTGAGCTCGTGGGCAACCCCTCCAGCCATCCGGCCATAACCCGCCATCTTATTGGCCTCCCAGATCTTTTTCTCAACCATCGTGAGCTGAGAGGCCTTCTCTCGAACTTCGTTTTCAAGCTCTTCGTTGCGCATTTGAAGTATTGCTTCGTTTGCCATCATCGGCGTCAGCGTGGCGAGAAGACTGATAAAAACCAGCGCAAGTGATAGTCCGTAGATAAACAGACCGGGACGCAAACGAAAGAAACCCCAATCTAAATAGTGAATAGAGAGGAGAACTGCGACCACAACAAATGCCTTTTGGACGGTCGTCAACGGACGGACCTTACGCCTCAAAACTTGGTATAGATGCGCAGGCAACGGATAGGAACAACCCACTAGGATCGGAAAGGAAAAAACGGACAGAGGCATTCCCATCTGAAAAAGAATCCAGGTGCAGAAGGCGCTCAAAAGAAAAACGACGACAATCGGTCCTGCCGGCACTTTCAATTGATGCAACTGACCGAAGAAGGCACCTAGAAAATACTGCGACACAAATGTTCCGCTCGCCGCGACAAACAAAACAAGAACCGACTCTGAAGCAACGGACCGATTGATAAAAGCCGAAATCGCCACACCAATCCAGAACAACAAAAGTGTCCTCTGAGCCGCTGTGCGATCGATTGAGTAAAGAGTTCCGGCAACAAGAATGCTCAACACCAAAATGCCAAAATAAACATTCAGCAGAATTTGAACCGTTAGCTCCGTCACTCGGCGACTCTCCTCTATGACTGACGCTCTTCAGGTGGCGGAGATGCGTCAGCTCGCACTGTCATTCGAACTAGACCGGAACGACCTGAATCTCAGGATCAAACTTCTCTTGTAGAATGCCCTGAATGGCGTCAAGCGTCGCACCGATTGAACTCGGGCAAGTTCCACATGCACCTTGATAGCGAACATCCAACCGATGATTCTCGTACTTCACAATCTCGATATCTCCACCGTCGCCCTGAAGATACATGCGCACAGTTTCGTCGAGAATTGTCTCAATTGTCTGTAGATCGGGAGGCAGATTCGACCTATCGATCTTCTTCTTTTCTTCTTCGACGAGAAAATCAGGGTTGTGTGTCGGCATACGCGTTTGCAAAACGGCCTGAACCTCAAGCTGGAGAGTGTCGACATCCGCGTCATCGGCATAAGTGACCGTGACGACATTCTCGAAAAAGTGAAGCTGCCGAACGCCTTCAATGAGAAACAGGTCTTCGGCCAAACGAAGACCCATCGCCTCCGATGGACGCGTAAAGGTCGCCTTTCCCGTCGCCTTAACCGGCTTATTGACCACAAACTTCAACGCGTTTGGATTGGGTGTCGGTTGAATGCGAATTAAAATCATATCTGGTGTCATGACAGGAGTTCCCGTGCCTTCAATAGGCCTGCGACGAGCCTTTCGGCATCATCTCTGTTGTTGTAAATTGAAAATGAAGCTCGAATGGTGGCTGGCACACCTAGCTTTTGCATGAGCGGCTGACAACAGTGATGGCCTGTGCGCACCGCAATTCCCTGTTGATCAAGAATCGAACCGACGTCGCTGGCGTGAATGCCCTTCATGTTAAATGACACGAGGGCCGAGTTCTCAGCGGCACCGTAAATATCAAAACCACCAAGCGCAGAGAGTTGACCCCGAACAGAATCCGCCAATGCCTTTGCTTTTGTATACCGCTCACTCTCCGGCAACGATCGATACCATTGCAAAGCAACACCTAAAGCCAAGGCATCGCCAACATTCGGCGTTCCAGCCTCAAACTTCTGTGGCACATAGGCCCAAGTTGTCTTCTCAAAAGAAACTCGATCGATCATGCTTCCGCCGCCCTGATATGGCGCGAGCGCCTCGAGGCGAGCCTTTTTTCCATAGAGCGCACCGATTCCAAAGGGAGCAAAGATCTTGTGTCCAGAAAACGCCACAAAATCGGCGTCCCAATCAACAACATTGATCGGCCCGGCCGTCACTGCCTGAGCCGCATCGACAACCACAATGGCACCGACCGACTTCGCCATCGAAGTCACCAACCGCGGATCAATCGTCGTTCCCAACACATTCGAGCACGCCGAAAATGAAATCACCTTTGTGCGCGAATTTAGAAGCGACCGCATGTGATCAAGGTCGATCACTCCGCCGGGCGTGATTCGCGCAACGCGAATCACGGCACCCACACGCTCGGCCAAAATCTGCCAGGGAACGATATTGGAGTGGTGCTCAAGTTCGGTCAGGACAATTTCATCGCCAGCCTTTAACTGTAGCGTCAATGATGAGGCCACGAGGTTTAGCGATTCCGTCGTGCCGCGTGTAAATACAATCTCCGAAGAATCTGCGGCACCAAGAAAAGATGCGACTTCCGCACGTGCCGATTCATACTGGCTCGTACCATTCTCCGCCAGCCAATGAGCGCCCCGGTGCACATTGGCGACGTCTTTCGAATAGTACCGAGTTAGTTCATCAATAACGATCTGTGGCTTCAGGACTGTAGCGGCGCTATCAAGATAGACCAGAGGGCGGCCACGGACCTGAATATCGATCTGAGGAAACTGGCTCCGAAGATCCATCATGCCATCTCCCAACTTAAACCGCTTAGCTTTACCGACAAGAACTCTTGCCCTTGGCGCCGCAGCTCAGGCGAGACAACTCGCTCAAGCACGTCCAAAGCAAAACCACGAGACAGGAGGTCCACCGCATTCCCTTCACTCAAACCACGAGAACGCAAATAAAAAACATGCTCCGGATCCAGGCGACCGATCGTAGCGCCGTGAGCCGCCTTGACGTCATCGTTATCAATCCTCAGTTCAGGTTTAGTGTCGATTTCAGCTTTGCGGGAAAGCATCAGATTTTTATTGAGCTGACTCGAATTCGATCCGCTTGCGCCGCGCGCGATTTCAACACGTCCGTTGAAAACCCCACGCGACTCTTCGCTCAAAATCCCTTTATATACTTGCCGACTCACTGTTGGACCGACGCAATGACGAATCGACGTGTGATGATCCAACGTCTGTTGGCCCCGAGCCACATAGAGACCATCAAGATGCGCTTCAGCCCCTTCAGCGATCAGTTCCACCAGAAGATCCTCACGGCCAACGCGAGCTCCTGTTGAAACCTGCACCACGCGGCAGTGCGCATCGCGATCCACTTTTACCGATGGCGCCGTCAAAACCACCGAGCTCGCATCACCGTCTTGAATGCGCATATATTCGCAATGTGTACTTTCGCCCAAAACAAGAGTGGTCTCGACAATCAGCGCATCGCAGCCGGCGCCGTAGCGCTCCACCAAATCAACTTTGCATCGCGATGGAAGATCAACCAGCATTAAACCGTTTGCCAGCGCACCGGCACCAGCTTTCCAACTCACCTCAATCGTATCCGCAACCTGTGCACCGCTGTCGACCCACAAAACCCAAGGATCGCTTGTCAGCGCACGATTCAAAATCTGAAATGTATCCGCATCACCGTCTGCAAAGGGGCGATCCATCATATGACGGGCCATAAGTTCACGGCCCCAAGCCTCACCTCGTCCCGCAACGGCTTCCGACAATCGGCAGAAGTGAACATGAGGAATCTGTCGCGCAAGGACCGGTCGTGCCTCTTCGGCAACGACCTTCTTCTCGTGCAAAGGCACAAGACTCACGTACTGCCATTCTTCGGTCCGACCAGTCGGAATGGACTTCTCTAAGAGAACGGCCGCTGCTCGCTGCTGGTACTGCTCCCACAAGGTAGAAACAGCCGGATCCACCTTTGTAAGAGCCGAACGCACACTGACAACAAATGGCGTGTCCACCGACTTCGGAAAAAATCCCGTCAAAGGGGCGCTAGAGGAGCCAGTCATAACCCTTCTCCTCAAGTTTAAGCGCCAGCGCTTTATCGCCGGTCTCAATAATTTTCCCGTCGGCCAGCACATGCACAAAGTCTGGAACGATATAGTCCAAGAGGCGCTGATAGTGCGTCACCAAAATCACCGCATTCTCTTTTGTTCGGAGCCTGTTCACTCCGTTGGCGACAATCCGAAGGGCATCAATATCGAGACCCGAGTCCGTTTCATCCAAAAACGACAGACGTGGCGAAAGAACGGCCATCTGCAAAATTTCATTTCTCTTCTTTTCTCCGCCCGAAAAGCCGACATTCACGCCGCGATCCATGAACGACGACGCCATCTCGACGACTTCCATTTTCTTTTTTAAGAATGTCGAAAATGCAGACTCCGACATCTCCTCAATTCCCTGGTGTTTGCAAATCGAATTGAACGCCGTTCGCAGGAACAATTCGTTTGAGACACCCGGAACTTCGATTGGATACTGAAAAGCCAAGAAGACACCCTCTTTGGCGCGAACATCAGGATCCATTTCCAGCAAATTCTTCATTTGAAAATTGATTTCATAAAGGACCTCACCCGAGACAACGCGATAATCCGGATGTCCCGCGATCACCTTTGAAAGCGTCGACTTGCCGGAGCCGTTGGGGCCCATGATGGCGTGAACTTCGCCCGGACGGACCTCGAGGCTAAGTCCTTTCAATACAGGCTTTTCACCTGAAGGTGTTTTCACATTCGCGCAGAGGTTTTGAATCTTAAGAAGAGGTTGCGTCGCCATATTTATCCAACCGAGTTTTCGAGTTTCATTTCAATCAATTTCACCGCCTCGACCGAGAATTCGAGTGGAAGCTGCTTAAACACATCTTTACAAAATCCATTCACGAGCATCGAGATCGCAGCCTCTTTATCAAGACCACGCGACTGCAGGTAAAAGAGCTGGTCCTCACTGATTCGCGACGTTGTCGCCTCATGCTCCAAAACCGCAGACTTATTTTTTACCTCAATATAGGGATATGTGTTGGCCGAGCTGTTTGCGCCAACCAGCATTGAGTCGCATTGCGAATAGTTCCTCGCATTCTCTGCCGACGGCATGATTTTGACTTGGCCGCGATAGCTGTTCTTTGAATGCCCTGTGGAAATCCCTTTGGATAAAATCGTGCTCTTCGTATTTTTGCCGATGTGGATCATTTTTGTTCCAGTGTCGGCCTGCATATAATCATGAGTCAGAGCAACAGAGTAAAATGCACCCTGCGAGCCATCGCCCAAGAGAATGCAACTCGGGTACTTCCATGTAATTGCCGATCCTGATTCAATTTGTGTCCAAGAAATCTTAGAATTTACGCCCTGGCACTTCCCACGCTTTGTGACGAAGTTGTAAATTCCGCCGCGTCCTTCGGCATCGCCGGTGTACCAGTTTTGAACCGTCGAATATTTGATCTCGGCATCATTCAATGCGATCAACTCGACCACCGCCGCGTGCAATTGATTCTCATCGCGCTGAGGTGCCGTGCAGCCCTCAAGATAGTTCACAAATGAACCTTCATCCGCAATGATCAACGTTCGCTCAAACTGGCCGGTCTCTGACGCATTGATTCGGAAGTACGTCGAAAGATCAAGCGGACAGCGCACGCCCTTCGGAATGTAAACAAACGAACCGTCAGTGAACACGGCGGCGTTGAGAGCCGCAAAGAAGTTGTCACTTGTCGGAACGACGGTGCCAAGGTACTTGCGAACCAAATCGCCATGCGTGTGCAGAGCCTCCGAAATCGAACAGAAAACCACACCGTGACGTTTGAGCTCCTCTTGATGAGTCGTTCCGACCGAAACCGAGTCAAAGACGGCGTCCACAGCAACGCCCGAAATTCTCTTCTGTTCGGTTAGCGGAATGCCGAGGCGTTCGAACGTTTTCAAAAGTTCCGGATCAAGCTCATCCAGAGACTGCGGCTTCTCTTTCTGTTTCGGAGCTGAATAGTAAACGATGTCCTGATAGTTAATCGGCGCGTACTTGAGGTCGGCCCAGACCGGCTCTTCCATCGTTAGCCAATGGCGATAAGCCTTCAGGCGATACTCAAGCATCCACTCTGGTTCGTTTTTCTTCTTTGAAATCAAGCGGACCGTGTCTTCGCTCAAGCCTTTGGGAACGACATCGGTTTCGATGTCCGTAACAAATCCATATTTATAGGGATCTGTAGGGCTGTTGTTCACAAGCCACCTCCAAGCGCTTTCGACGCACGCGCACCTTCAATGAGCTCCGCGACAGACAGACTCTTATAAAAATCACCGATTCGACGATTGAGGTTCTGAATTGGCGAAACAATATTGCAAGTTCCGCGAATCTCGCAAAGACCGGCCTCTTCATGAAGACAGCGGGCCACTTCGAGCGGTCCCAGAATGATTTCCATCAACTCATGAAACGAAACTCGACCAAGGTCCTTTGCGATCATGTAACCGCCATGCGAACCCTGCTCCGAAATCAAAATCCCTTTTCCGGCCAACGCTTGAAGCACTCGAGCCGTCACGTCTTGCGGACAGCCATAGGCCGCAACGATCTCTTTGACCGGCGTACGCTCACCCGGGGTCTTCGACCGCATGTGCTTTAACGCGATCAGTGCGTACTCGACTTTTCTGTGAATTCGATTCATAGATGCGTCCTGTGAAAACTCCCGGTCACGGCACCTGCCGTCCGAGGACTTTATCGCGATGAAAACTAATCGATAACGGCCTAAAGAGCAATTAAACTCGGTCTTTTTTGGTCCTATTTAGAAGTTCCAGTCGGGATATCACGGTTTTACTAAAACTGAGTTAAACTAGATGTTTGAGGCATATGAATAGATCTTTGCGTTCAGTCGTTACGGTCATCGTTAGCATCTTTATCGCTTGCTTTGGATCGTGGTTGTTCCTGCGCAGCAATGCCGCGTCAAAGCCCCTTAAGCCGCCATTCGCACATGGATTCAACAAAATACACGGCGACGGCTACCCGGCTTTGTTTTTTCAATTTCAAAGACCACAGTCCAAAGAGAGCTCCGCGACGCTTGGCGACCTCAGCGATCTGGCCGGTCGAGCGAGAGGTACCGTCGGCGCCGGACTCTGGCTGGACGTTCGTCTGAATGGATCGAGCGACCTGGTCGTCAGCTCGAGCGATCTCCTCAGCAATGGCAAGCCTATCGAAATCGCATCGCTCGAAGAGTGCCGGGCTGACGGCATTGTGACGCTGGTCGAAGCCGCACCATTCCTGAAAGATACTTACGTGGTGCTCAACTTAATTGCGAGACGCCCAGGTCTCCCGACAAAGCTTTTTGAAGTTTGGGGCGACGGAAAACCTCTGTCGTTCGATTGGACCTTGGTCCAGTCCGAAAGCGACGGCATCCTCAAAGAACTTCGCGAACAGGCTCCGAAAGCATTTTATGGCTCGAGCCAAGCAACCATGCTTCAACTCGAAATCCTTTCCACTCTAGGCCTTGAGGGGCTTCCGGATCTCAAGTCCGACGCACTCATTTCGATGATCGAGGAGCCCTCGAGAAACGACTCCGTCCCAGCTCCTCGGCTGCGCGACTCCACTCTCAAAGAGGCCCACCGGCGCAATCTCAAGAGATATGTTGGACCGGTGCGGACTCGCGAAGTCGCGGTCCCACTACTGGTTGCTGGATATGATGGCATCGTTCTGACAGAGCGCGGAATCTGGGAGGACCTTCTCGACGAGCGCCACTTGCTCCAATAGCCTTAATTCCCGAGAGCGAGGGATTATATGGCCGCAGCAAAAGTAGCAGTGAAGACAGGTGTCATCGACGGGATTCTTGGCGCAGGGCCAGCAGTGCAAGGCCTGCTTCTGCTCATGATCGGCTTGAGCGTCGTCTCATGGGCCATCATCATCACCAAACGCAAGCAGCTCAAAGAAATGACCGACGCCAACGAACTCTTTGTCGACGCATTTTGGAAGTCGGCATCACTTGAAGATATGCAAAAACGAGCTCACGAGTTCGCGAACTCCAATGTTTGCCGGGTATTTTTGGCGGCATTCCAGGAGCTTCAGCGCATCGCTGAAATTTCGGTCGGCTCTAAAAACAACGACTCCGCAAATGAACCCGTCGTTAAACTCTCAGGAATTGACAACCTCGAACGCTCCATTCGCAAAGCCAGCGACGCCGAAATCGCAAAGGCCGAAGGCAACCTCAGCTTCTTGGCAACGGTCGGAAGCACGGCGCCTTTCATCGGCCTTCTTGGTACCGTCGTCGGAATCATGACGTCATTCTCACACATCGCCGCGAGCGGTTCGGCCAGTCTTGCCGTCGTTGCCCCTGGCATCTCTGAAGCTCTCTTCTCAACTGCCGTCGGACTTTTCGCCGCCCTTCCCGCCGTTGCCGGCTACAACTATTTCATCGGCCGCGTAAAACGCATCGAAATGGAAGTCGCCAGCTTCGGCTCGGACTTCCTCAATGTGACGAAGCGAAACTTCTTTAAGGAGTCGTAATGGGAATGTCCTCTGGCGGTGGCAAGAGCCGCATGGTCATGAGTGAAATCAACGTCACTCCGCTTGTCGACGTTATGCTTGTGCTTTTGATCATCTTTATGGTGACTGCACCACTGATGCAGCAAGGACTCGATATCGAGCTTCCCGAGACCGCTGCATCCGGAGCCTCAACATCGGAGGAACCCTTCGTGCTGGTGATCACCAAAGGCAAGCGCATCACCGTCGGCGATCAAACCATTCCGTTTGCCGATCTTAGGAAGCGTCTCACGGCGATTTTTGCCAGCCGTCCCAACAAACAGATCTATCTTCAAGCCGACAAGGCCGTCGACTACGGCTTCGTCGCCGAGACAATGGGCGAGATTCGCGCAGCCGGTATTCCCAACATTGGCCTCGTAACCCTGCCAAAAGCTGAGGCTCGATAGCGTGAACGTGAATATGAGGATGCTCAGCCTGCCAAGTGATTTCAAGACAGCGCTGATTTGGTCGGCAGCGGCTCACGTGGCTTTCGCTTTGCTTCTCACCATCCGCGCCGTTTTCTTCTCCGGAGATCCTCTGCGAATCGAGAATTCGATTCGCGTCGACATCGTCGGCCTTCCCGACAAAGTACGTGCACTTCCCGAAGCACCCGCAGAACCAGCTGCCGCGGCAACAAAACAAGAACCCGAAGCAGCAAAGCCCGTCGAACTTGAGGCCGCCAAAAAAGCATTGCCGACAAAGCCCGATGAGGCACCGACGGCGGTTGTTCTCAAACCGAAAAAGTCCGATCCGAAAGACTCAAGGAAAAACCAAGAGGCCGCGCTCAAGCGTCTCGACGCCCTCGCCAGACTCGAGCGACAAGCCAAAGCCGACGCTGCTGCAAAGGCCATCGCCGCCGCCGGCAACAAAGCCGGTTCCGCCAGTGCAAATCAGATCAAAGGAAACGAAATCTCGCGCGGGAACTCGCTGACTGGACTCACTCGACTAGACCACGATCGCTATCTTGATGACGTCGAGATCCGCATTCGCAAAATGTGGAGTCCACCAAAGTTCCTCGCAAAGGCCGGTCTTCGGGTACGCGTCGTCCTCTTTATCAATAGCCAAGGCCTCATCACCGAGCACAAGATTGTCCAATCGTCCGGGAATTCGGTTTTTGACGACTCTGCCATCGCCGCCATTGAAAGCGCCCAGCCTTTTGCCCCGCCCCCCGATTCGCTCGAGTCTCTTCTTGCACAACAGGGCGTCGAACTCGATCTTGAGCCTGCGGGCTATCGCTGAGAAGATACTCAAGCAACTGAGTGGAGGTTCCCGGTGAAGACATCGTTCGCTGTATTCGTCTTGATTTCATGTTTCATGTCTCAGCTAAGCGGAATGAGTAGCGCCTCTGCTCAAAATGCTGGCGCGTATATCCGCATCACCGATGCCAAATTTAAGAAAAGCCTCATGGCTCTTCCGGCATTTCAGTTTCAAGGCGTGTCCGCCGGCTCTCCTCAACATCTCAAGATAGGCAAAGATCTATTCGATGTGTTTCGCAATGACATGGAGGTCAGCGGCTATTTTGAGTTTATCAAGCCTGATGCATTTCTCGAAGATACTGCCAAGACGGGACTGCGCCCTGTCGGACAAGAACAGAATGGCTTCAACTTTTCTTCATGGAAACAAATTTCCACCGATTTTCTGGTTCGCGTTGGTTACCGCATCAATGGCGACGATCTGAGCGTCGACACTTACACCTACTTTGTACCTCAAGCGAAACTTGTTCTCGGCAAAACCTACCGCGCAAAGACGAACGACACTCGTACTATCGCACATAGCTTCGCCAATGACGTCATCAAAGAGCTGACCGGCACAAAGGGGATGTTCCTTTCGCGCATCGTCACCTCACGCTCAACAAAACCGGGACAAAAAGAAATCTTCATAATGGATTGGGATGGCGCCAACTCGAAACAAGTCTCGAGCCATAAGTCGATTGCGGTGTCACCTACGTGGTCGGGCGACGGAAAAACAATCGCGTATTCCGCATTCGCCTTTCACGCCAACGAAAAGCGCCGAAACCTTGATCTCTTCACCTACGACACAACGACTGGCCGTCGATTCCTCGTTTCTTATCGGAAAGGAATCAATTCCGGATCGGCATTTTTTCCCGACGGCCGCAATCTCATGCTGACGATTTCGAACTCTGGCAACCCGGATTTATTCAAGATGAGCCTCGACGGAAAGTCACTGGATCGCATTACGAACGGCCCTCGCGGCGCCATGAACGTCGAGCCCTCCGTCAGCCCTGACTCATCCAAAATCGCATTTTCTTCTGATCGCAATGGTCGTCCGCATATTTTCGTCATGAACATGGACGGCTCAAATGTCCGCCAAATCACAATCGCTGGAGAGTACAACTCTTCTCCTCGCTGGTCACCTGACGGACAACGTCTCGTCTTTGCCGGATTTGATAAATCGCACTTCGATATCTTCACCGTCAACGCCGACGGATCAGATATGATTCGACTGACTTCGGCCAAGAAACAGAATGGAAGGATGGCGGACAACGAGGACCCCAGCTACTCGCCCGACGGGCGACACGTGCTGTATATCAGCAACCGAACTGGCAACAACCAGCTTTACATCAGCACGGTCGACGGTGAAGTTGAGCGTCGAATCACTTTTGACAATAACTCTTACTTTAAACCTCACTGGTCGCCGGCCTTCGATTGAGCGAAATTCCGAGCCTTCAGTCTTACAGCACGGACGAACTCGAGCAGGCCAAGACCTGGCCTGCCGTCGCCCGCTGCCTGCACTGGCTCAGTCTCCCAGCGCCAGAAGCCGAACATACCAAATTGAAGATCGCTCGACATGGACTCTGGGTTCGCTGTGCGCTGGCTCTTTATTTTGATCGAGCAACGGATTCTGATATCTGCGCATTCTGGAGCGACGCTGCCGATCTTCATATCCTCGAGGCGGCTCGGCTGTCTCGACTCACCGAACTCGGAGTTGCTGTTTTTGCGCTCGGCAAACTCGGAGCACAAGAGCTCAATTTGTCGAGCGACATTGATGTCATCTTCGTCTCCGAAGAGCGCGGAAGTGAGCAAACAAAAGCCGCGCGCGACTTTATAAGACTTCTCAGTCAAGCCGACGAATGGGGCTTCTGCCATCGAGTCGATGCCGATCTTCGGCCCGGAGGCAGCAGTGCGCCTCTCCTTGTCTCTCCAACTGAATTCGAGAATCACTATGGCTATCATGGCGAAACCTGGGAACGACTTGCGCTCGTTCGTCTGCGCCCCATCTGCGGATCTGACTCTATAGTTAATGACGTCTCCGCATTTGCACGGAGCTTCTCTTATCGTCGACATCTCGACTATACCGTCTTCGAAGAATTGCGGCTTCTGTTGACTCGAATTCGCAATGAGTATCCGCCTCGATCAAAATCCGTCTTCAATCTTAAGCTGCAGGCCGGCGGCATTCGTGACATCGAACTACTGACTCATGCCCTTCAGATCATTCACGGTGGACGGAATCAATCCCTTCGAACGCGGTCGACCACCGAAGCTATCCATCGACTATCCGCAGCCGGCCTCCTCAATACATTCGAAAGCCAGCTCCTGAGCCAGACTTACTGGCGCTATCGCGCACTTGAGAATCGACTACAGGCCTACGACGACCAACAAACATATGTCATTTCTGACCCCGCCGCTGTCGCCGAAGTCTCATCGTTAGCCACACAGGTCGTTCGGGTTTCTGAGGCAAGTTTTCCAAAGATCGAAACTGCGCCAGAGCTGTCTCCAGAAAAACTCGTCAGTATGGGTTTTACGCAAGAGGTTGCAATTCATGCGCTCGAAGAACTTGAAAAAAGCCAGGCTCTTTCAAAAAAAAGCGAGCGCGATGAGAAGGAGCGCCGACAGTTCCTTGGCAACTTTATCTCTTCGCTGCAAAAAAAGAGTGCCGATCGCGATCTCGCACTTCAGCAGCTGGTCGACTTCACCAAGTCCATTCGAGCCAAAGCCAGCCTATTTTCACTTTTGAATCGCGAG
>JAEUWE010000177.1 GCA_016791465.1 Pseudobdellovibrionaceae bacterium | reverse complement strand
TGTCGGGCGATGTAATTCGTGACTCCAAATTTGAAATAGCATCGCTCCTTTGAGGATAAACTGTTCGCGATATTCCGAAATAGAGATCCGGTAAAGGAGTCGTTCGAGTGCGAATCTGATAAGGATCAACTGAAAATCTTCGCCTTGCTGGCGTGAAATGTTCAGGAGTCGTTGGCGAACGGATGCCGGGGTATACTTTCGGTTTTCTCGTGTCACGAAACCGCCTCCAGATAGGGGCGCATTACATTGGTCATTCGGCAGACTTTGGCGGCCTCCCAGATTTGGTCATTGGTGGCCGCTCGTTTTGCTCGGCAATCTCGCAGAGCTTCGATCGCAACATCCAGTCCGATTTTGTTTCGGTACTTGAAGCAATCGACGACTGTCTTGGCCGGACTGTAAACCTGAATTGTGATGCCTTCAATTTGTTTTTTCTGAACACCAAATGTCAATGCGTTTCCGGAATAACGGACGATACGCAGTACGGGAAATTCGATTTTGGGGCGTCTTGCTTTTTCATCGATCGCCATCCAGATTTCGAAAGGCGATTGGGTCGTCAGGTTGTGGAAGCGGAGCGCGGAGTGTAGACAAATGACGGGTGAAGCCTTTAAAATGTTGTGATTGAATCGACCAATTCCAAGGCAGCCCATCGCCAATGAAGACTCGTCGAGGAGCCTCATGTAGTTTGCGCCGACGAGCCTCGCGCTCCATCTGTTTACCGAAGTCCGCTGAACACGCCATACTGCTCAAGCATGTTCGCAACATCCGCTTGGGACCTTTGTATTTCGGGCGCGTCTTGGGTTCGGCAGCGACAGAAAACGCCTGTTTTTCCGCGATTTTCGCGACATGCGTTACTTGGCGAAAGGTGTCCGGTAGTTCGGGACAAGGATCTTCCGTTTGTATCGGTGTCGAAGTCATTTTCTCAAACGACGCGTTCTTGGTTTCATTCCAAGCGGGCTCATGGACACCAGGGCCACAACCTTGTGCGCGAGTACGGATACGACCGCCGTCGCTCGAGATCACCGCGACTTCAGGTACAAGCACCTCTTTGCTGGTCGTCACGTTTGGAGGACATTATGGGACGCGAACCTCGGGCTGATGAGGCGGGTGGAATTTATCATGCACTCAATCGCGGCAACGCGAAACAACCCTTTTTCTTCAAAGATGCGGATTACGAAGCCTTCGAACGGATTATCGTTGAAGCCTTTTGGAAGCGAGCCATTGATAGCATCCACCATCGAGCGTTGCGGACTTGAATCTACGATCCGCCCACAGGGTCGCCCAAAGAAGCTGTCCTAAACCAACAAAACGGTACTTGACACCTTTTTTCTCCGTAAGTTATTGTAAGGCAAGAGAAAAGTGCGAGAATTGCGTGTCCTGGTAGTCTCCTGGGCGGATCGACCGAGGCGACTCACCTGAGCGAAATGACGCAAATGCAATCTTTGAACTGCGTTACGAGCCTTCTTCAAATGGAGATGGACAAAGTCCGGGCCGAACTTGATGAAGACACCCGCGAGCTTACTAGAACGCCTCCGTCAGCCCGACCAGG
>JAEUWE010000150.1 GCA_016791465.1 Pseudobdellovibrionaceae bacterium | reverse complement strand
AGGTTGGCCTGGCTCCACTTGTTCCGTACTCGCGCTGTGGACTTGTCGTTGCTCTTGGAAAAACCTCGATGAAGGCCATCGTCACGTCTGACGGCCGCATCGAAGCTGCACCAGTCCTCAATCTCACTGGCACATTTGACCACCGTCTCTTCGATGGATTTCACATCGCAAAGCTCGTGAAGTTTTTCACAGCTGCGTGTGCCGATCCGAAATCTGTACTTGGAGATCAATAGTGTCGTTTAAATGGCAGCGATTTCCTTGGGTTGATTCCGAGTTCGCCCGTGCACGATGGATGTACGTCGTCGGCATGCTCTATTTGCTTCTCGGGTATCTTGGCACAAACGAAATCGCAGCACTAAATCCATGGCAGCGACCGGCGCTTCCGATTGCGACTATCTGGGATGCGAGCTTACCATTCGTCCCGTGGACCGTGGTGTTCTACACGATGTACTTTCCGCTACTCGCCACACCGCTTTTTTTGGCACCAAGTCCAGCGGCTATCACGCGCCTCACGATCGCTCAAGCTGGTATGAATACAATTGCCTACGTGGTCTTTCTCGTCTTCCCGACGCCGATCGATCGACCAGCTGCACACCCGGTCGAGGGCATCTTCCACATCCTGCTCGATACGCTGTTTCGAGCGGATCATCCTTACAACACATTTCCAAGCCTGCACGTTGCCCAATCATGCTTGCTCGCGCTTTTTTATATGTCGTACTCGGCGCATCTCTGCATTGGTCCGCAAAATCAGTCTGCCGGTAGGAAAAATCGGTTTGCTGTACAAGTGTTTTTCTTCCACACCGCTGCAGGCCTTCTCATTGCGGCGAGTGCCGTTCTCATCAA
Source organism: Pseudobdellovibrionaceae bacterium (assembly GCA_016791465.1). Lineage (GTDB taxonomy): Bacteria > Bdellovibrionota > Bdellovibrionia > Bdellovibrionales > JAMPXM01. The sequence goes on along the minus strand of JAEUWE010000150.1, from coordinate 2,286 downwards.
ACAGCACTACATCGCAGATGCCATGAGCGGCGCCCTGCTGGCCGCCGCCGCCTATGGACTCATATTCAAATCCGACTCAAGGAGCAATGGCTCCTCGCCCCTAAAGTCGCTTCGATAGCTCGTGAAACTCGCGTTGAAGCTTTTCGCGGTCGTCAGGATGCGCAAGCTCAGTCAAAGCTTTTGCCCGCTTCGACAGACTCAGACCCGCTAAATCTCGTGCACCAAACTCAGTGACCACCCAGTGCACGTGCGAGCGAGTGGTGACTACGCCTGATCCTGGCTTCAAAGTCGCCACAATTCTCGGTTCGCACTTTTCAGTGCGCGAAGTGAACGCCATAATCGGCAGTCCACCGTGACTCAAAGCCGCTCCACGCATGAAGTCCATCTGTCCGCCAACTCCGCTGATGATACGATGACCGACGGAGTCCGCACAGACCTGACCCGTTAAATCCATCTCGACGCAAGAGTTGATCGCCACAACACGTGGATTGCGAGCGATCACATTCGGTTGGTTGACATAGCTTGCTTCGAGCTGAATCGCGCTAGGATTATCATGCAGGAAATCATAAACACGCTTTGATCCCGTCACGAATGTCGAAACCGTCTTTCCGGGATGAACAACCTTCTTCGAATTGTCGACAGCGCCAGACTCGATCAATGCCATAGCGTGATCGCTCCACATCTCAGAGTGAATTCCGAGATTCTTATGCCCCTTCAGTGCGGCCAAACAGGCGTCTGGCACGCCGCCAATTCCAGCCTGAATGGTCGATCCATTTTCAACTAGCCCCGCGACATGAGTGCCGATCTTAATTGCGACATCGTTCAGTGGCTTCGAAGGAACCTCTGGAAGCGGCTCATCGATCTCAATATGAGCGTGAATCTTCGACATATGGATGATGCCATCGCCATGAACACGCGGCATCTGCTTGTTGACCTGAGCAATCACCACTTTCGCTGACTCCACAGCAGCGCGTGCGCAGTCAACACTTGTTCCCAGAGAGCAGTATCCATGAGCATCAGGTGGAGAGACGTGAACCAGTGCAACATCAAGGTCAATTTTACGACGACGGAAAAGCTCCGGGATCTCACTCAAGAAGCAGGGCAAATAGTCGACGTTGTCATAGTCGAGAAGTTTGCGATAGTTGCGGCCAACAAAAAGACTGATGATATGATTCTTCTCGGCCAACTTCTGCGCATAGCCCGGATGCGTTTCAGTATGAAGATGGTACATTTCAACGCCCGTAATACCCTCATCGATAACCATCTTCAAAAGTGCGTTCGGAGTCGCCGCGCCGCCATGAACAAATGCCTTCTGACCAGACTTCAAATACCAGCTAAGTTTCATTTTCTTCTGCCTTTTTTCGTTGAGCTTTTCTTCTTCTTCGAAACGCTCTTTTTAGTCACCGTTTTTTTCTTCCCACGAAGCGCACGCTTTCTTGTCGGAATCTTGCCGATCCGTGGGTCTTTCGCCAAAATGAGACGACAGGCTTGAATGACGGACTCTTCAAAGTCGTCGGCATCTTCTGGGAGAATCTGCCAGCCCGTTGGTCCAGGACCAAACATCTCGATCGACCGCATCGACGGAAACGTCTGCTGAAGACTCTTGTGATGCTCCCCCGTCGTCGCAAGCCAGACTCCATTGTCAGCAGGCGACGTCTCCTTTTGCCTGAGGATCAGCACGATCTTCTCGTCCACGTAGATCGCGTGAGCACCAAACATGGCTTTGGTCTCGGGACCAGCCGGAGCCAGCTCCTCAAGTACAAAATCAAATGGAAGGTTCTTCACGCACACCTCATTTAAAGCGTATTCTATTCGTATGTTGTTAAGACGTCTCCTGTTTGTTTTATGCCTTGCCTTCCTACCAGCCGCCGCGCTCGGGGCGAATTGTCTCCAGCCATTGATCGATAACGGGCGCGCCTTTTCAGACCCATCGGCAGGTATGATTCTGGTGGGTAAAGTCGTCCCACCAGCTATTGTTTTCGGCGTCGCACACCGAGGTATTTTTTTTGGATGCACAGCCGAGGAGCAAAAACTCTCGAAGCTGATTGGCAACGGTACACCCGCAACACGCGTCAACGTCTTCCTTCAGTTCAAGCATCTCGACATCAATGGTGTTGAAGCAACTCTTTCTGCCGGAAAGAGAATTCTCTTCGCTCGCACACTCAGCGTGCCATGGGATCTCGTCGATCGTCGAAATGGAGTTACCCTCCGTTGCACGCCGAGCAATGAGGCTCGCTTCGAGTCGTTCATGAACTCCGAACTTCTCAATAACAACGGACGTCGCTG
>JAEUWE010000142.1 GCA_016791465.1 Pseudobdellovibrionaceae bacterium | reverse complement strand
GGCTGGAGAACGCGGAGTTGCGGACTGTGGTTGGGCCTGGGGTGGACGATTTGTTGATTTCGACAACGATGGCAGTCTCGAGCTCTTTGTGACCAATGGCTTCGTTAGCGCAAGTAAGAAGAAGAGTTATTGGTACACAATGTCGGTTCTTGATGCCGCGGGTCCAACGATTCTTGAAGATAGCTTGAATTGGCCGCCGATCAAAGAAGCCTCTATTGATGGCTATCAGCGTTCCTGTCTTTTTATAAAGGGCCAAGATGGGCGATTTACCGATATCGCCAGTGAGACGGCTCTTGCTGATGAATTGTTGGATGGACGCGGCTTTGTGGCGATCGATTTTATGAACACAGGAAGCCCAAGCCTTGCCATTGTGAATCATAAAGCAGAAACAGTTTTCTATATGAACGAGCAAAAGAACAAGAATTCATGGCTTGGCTTTCGTTTTAAAGGTCAGCGCAGTAATCCAGAGGGATGGGGTACGCGTGTTGTGGTATCGATGAAAGAAAAGAAACTCATGCGGGAGTTGCAACCTTTGAACGGTTACGCCTCACAGTCTGAAGACAGAATTTTGATTGGCCTCGGGGCTGCGCCGGAGATTCTTGAGATCGAAGTTCAGTGGCCGAGCGGCATTCGGCAGAAACTTAAGCCGCTCGCGCTCAATCAATATCACACCATTGTTGAGCCAGAAAAATAATGAAGCTGAGCCCTCGGCTATCTGCGACGAGACTCAATCAGGCCGGACTCTTCGTTGTCCTGATCGCGATGCTCATCCTTTTCTATATGTTGTTCATGCAGACGGGTGGACTTTCGCGAAAGATCGAGCAGGTTCGTCGTGCATTTCAGGTCGGCCTTTTGGCTAACGACAGAGACTTTGCTCGTCACGCTGATAATCCCAATCAAATCTGCAACGAGCTGGATTCGTCTATTCGTTGGTTTTGTCATGAGGGGATTGGTACGGCCGTGGTTCGGCAATTGGGTGGCGCCAGTGAACGGAGCCTTGTCGACTGGAAAAAGAAGCTTCCAAATCGCGACGGATTCAATCGCCTAGGGCTGGGCATCGCTTTCTCAGGGACTGATATTCGCGGCGAGCGTCTCTGGGCAGCGCTGCAGCGAGAGTATCGACCGTCAGAACAATTAGAGGTTCTTGATGGTTGGGGATTCGGTCAGATTGTTTTTTCGAGGCTCGATTTCGCGCTGGCGATTTCCCGCTGCCGGCTGTTTGATACCGAGGGCGAGCGCCGTGGATGTTTTTTTGGTATCGGTCGATCGCTGTTGTTTGCTGATGGTGATAAGCTGTTTGGTCGCCCAGTTTTCCGCGAACAGTTGAACGAGGGTGAGAGGCGACTACTGTTACTCGGTTACGGATTTGCCCTTGGCTTTGTTTCTGGCATTGCGGAGCAGCTGAGCCACGGAGAGCAGTCGGCGTATTTAAAAGGCTTGGTCGACGATCAGGTGCATACTGTGCAAAGAGGAATTCGTTTTGGATTGATCGTCAGGGGTTTTGTGGAAAAGCAGCCGCTTTCGATTCAAAGTGAAGATCAAGCTCTTGCCAAATGTGTCAGTGAGAGCGGTGGAGCGAGTGCTTGCGTGAGCCTTTTTTAGAGTCAAAGCGGAGTTGGGCGTTACCAGTTCAGTTTCAGGCTCAACATATCCTGAGTCTCAGTCGGCTTATTGCTGTGACTGAAGACGATCTTTGAGTTTGTCGTGAGCGGCTCGTAGACTTCGACATCGACCTGGCGATGGGCGACTGAGTAGCTCACTTCTGCATTGGTGAGTCCCGT
>JAEUWE010000136.1 GCA_016791465.1 Pseudobdellovibrionaceae bacterium | reverse complement strand
ATCGAAAAGGTGGTTTTTCTCTTCATGGAGTCCTCAGTAAGACGAGAGCAGAGAGTGCAGGTACGTTAAAGGTGGTTCGGCCGCCTCGCCCAATGACGATAGGAGCTGCGCATCGATTTCGAACCGGATCGTAAGAGGTATCCAAAAGGTTGCAGTAGCGGCCCGGAGGGAGTCCGTGACTGAGGGTTTCAGTCATTGCCCCAATGCTTGAGTTAATGACGACAAATCCCAAGTCGCCGCGAGCGAAGGCGATGCGATTCGAGCCATTTGACCAGTAATGACTGACCGAGAAGGCCGAATTGGTCTTGTTTCGAAAACGAACAAGATTGAGGACCTCGGGGTTCCGATGTTCGCAAGTCCACTGGGGGTGGCAGTGGCCCGCGGCATTCAGAATCGGGATGGTGTGCTTCAGGCTATCGACTGGTGGGCCTTGGTCAAATGACGAAAAGTAATAGCCCGAGTAAACCTGTGGGTATCCGTAGGGCCACGTGAGCATAAAGACTTGTGCCAGATGATAGAGTTTTTCATTGCTGTGAGGCGAAAGCGTCTCGCTCGAAGGGGAGCGTTCGAGATCGTGATTGGTTAAGAAGACGATGGCGTCACTGCTTGCGATAGGTCCCAAGCCGATGCGGCTGAGAGGGTTTAAGTTCTGGTTGAGAAACGCCTGCGCAAGCGAAAAAGGATAGACGTAGTCGGAGACGTCGCCATTTGCGTGATACTCGGAATACTGAATGTTCTCGTTATAGCCGAGCACGAGCTCTTGGAAGATGTAGGGACTGCCGGAGAGTCGATTGACGATGGCCTTGATGTCAAAGGCCGGGATGTGCTTGGCGGCATCGATGCGAAATCCGGCGACACCCATTTGCAGCAGAGAATTCATGTAGCCCGCGATCTTTTTTTGCACCGATGTCGACTCAGTTTTGAGATCAGCGAGGTTCACGAGTTCGCAGTTTTGAACTTCGAAGCGATCCGAAAAGTTGATGATGTCATCGTTTCCGTTACGGCCACAGTGGTGAAAGTCCGAGTCCGCGTAAAGTCCTGGGTACTGGTACTGCGAAAAGTGCGTGCCACCAATGCCTGTGCCGCCGGCCATTCCGGCCATGTGATTGAAGACAGCGTCGACGTAGATGTCGACACCGGCCGCCTTGCAGCGGCGAACCATGTCTTTGAACTGGGTTTCGTCTCCAGAGCGAGATATGAGCTTGTAGCTGATCGGTTGGTAGCGCGTCCACCACGGCGACCCCGGCCAGTCGAGATGCTCTTGTGGTGGAGAAATCTGAACGGCGGCAAATCCGGCCGGGCCCAAAACATCTTCGCATTCGCGTGCGACATCTTCCCACGGCCATTCAAAGAGCTGCACAAAAACAGTTCGCGATTCAGCGGCCTGGACCCGATGGCCAATCGTGATCGCGAGCAGGATCATAGCGAGGGCTCTAAACATGGCGCCCCTCTTGGAAGCTAACGACTTTGTCGCGATCGATTGTGAAAGCAAAGGGCTCGCCCGGGCGAATCGTGCTCTGCCCCTGCTGGAGAATGCGAAGTGGACCGATTTCAGTTTCGACGTGAATGAGCGACTGGGAACCAAGATTTTCACTGAGAACGGCTGTGCCTCGGTACTCGCCACCTGCGCGAATATGAATGTGCTCGGGGCGAAGAGCGTGCTGTTGATTTGGATTTAGGCCAAGTGCTGCCATTTTTTTCGAGTCCAGCATATTGATTTCGGGTGAGCCAATAAACTGGGCGATAAATGGCGTTGCCGGTTGGCTGTAGACCTCTTCAGGTGAACCAACTTGCTCAAGCTCGCCGCGGTTCAGGACGGCGATGCGATCACCCATTGTTGTCGCCTCAACCTGATCATGCGTTACGTAGATCATCGTGTTCTTGAGTCGCTGGTGAATCTTTTTGATTTCAATTCGCATTTGCGAACGAAGGTGAGCGTCGAGGTTTGATAGCGGCTCATCAAACAAAATGACCGGGGTCTCTCGAACCAGAGCTCGGCCAAGCGCCACGCGCTGGCGCTGCCCACCTGAAAGCTCACGGGGTTTTCGGTCAAGGAGATGAGTGAGAGCTAAGAGCTCGGCTGTGGAGTCGACTTTGCTCTTAATCGTTTGTGGCGGGTCATTTTTGTTCTTGAGCGCGAAACTCATATTGTCGCGAACACTGAGGTGCGGATACAGGGCGTAGCTTTGAAAAACCATCGCAACGTTGCGGTGTTGGGGCTCAACGGATGTCACATCGCGATCATCGATCAGGATACGACCGGTGTCGGTGGTTTCAAGACCGGCGATCATACGCAGTAAAGTGGACTTGCCGCAGCCCGATGGTCCAAGCAGGACGAGGAACTCTCCCGAGCGAACCTCAAGGTTGAGCGGTCGAATCACTTGGTTTTGTACCAGTGCTTTGCTCCGAAAGGACTTGCTCACATTTTGAAGAGTAACGCTCGCCATGCGACTATCCCTTTAC
>JAEUWE010000133.1 GCA_016791465.1 Pseudobdellovibrionaceae bacterium | reverse complement strand
CGCTGGAGAGCTTCTCGAGTCGATTGATAGCGCAAGATTGCCGGCGAGTCTTGAGTCCTCGGAGCTTGAGAGTGTACTCAAGTCCGTTAAAGGTCTTAAGCGATGATCTTCCCTCTGCTGCGTGGCCTGCTCTGGTTTCATCGCGCACCGGCAGTCTGGCTGATGGTGGCGCTCAACGTTGGTATTTTTGCTTGGACCTATCCAGCATATCGCGCTGCCGATCTGGCGATGGAGACGATTCTTGACGACGATAGCTTTGTCGAAACAAACGGTTTGGTGTTTGCGAGCCGGCTTCTTCATAAGCCGAAGATCCAAGCCGAGAGGTATCCTTCAAGCTTGAGAGTTCTGGCGGCGCGCTCAGTTGAAGGCGACACCGATGCGAAGGCACTACTCGGGCACATGGCGCTTCGCCAGGGTCAGTTTATGGCAGAGATGAAGACCCTAGTAAAAACCGATGAGGGCCTGGGTCGCATCAGAGGTGACGCTGTTCAGATCGAAAAATGGTCCGAATCGGTTGCAAGACTAGGCGTTATTCAATCCGTTCATCCGTCCTTTCGCTTGGGTCTGAGTTTCGACCAAACTGAGTTGTGGCGATTCTTCACCTATCAGATCGCGCACTCGGGCCTCATTCATCTCTTCTGGAACATGATTTTTTTGCTACTATTCGGAACCTTTGTTGAACACACGCGGGGTAGTCTCGCTGTGCTTTTGACGATGTGGTTTGGGGGATTGGGCGGTGCTTTGGCCTTTATTGGTCTCTCCGGCCTTTCGGCTTCTCCACTGGTCGGAGCAAGCGCCGCGGTCAGTGCGTTGATCGCTCTCTCGGCGAGTCATGGGCACAGGCGTTTGCCATTCGTGTTCTGGCTGCTTCCGATGAAGGGATACTACGGAGTCACATGGCTTCCGGCGTGGATCTTGGTTCCAGCGTTCCTATTGCCTGACTTGGCGGGGTGGATATCGGCACAGCCAGGACTTGGTGCTGTTGCTTACACCGCTCATGTGGGTGGCGCCGTTATCGGTCTTTTGATGGGAACGCTGTTTCCTGAACGCGCGGGGACATTCGAAGAGATGGCTCAAGGCTTAACCGGTACCGCGGCTTCTTCATCTAAGTTTTCGATCTGACTCTTTGAGTATTCTTTTTTGCCAACGAGCTTGAAGATCTCGGTCCAGTCGTACTCGGTATCGAGTCGGACAAGTTTAATGGCCCCCAGGCGTTGCCCGCGCGAAAGTTTGAACCTCTCCCAAGTTTCAATGCCATTAACGATCTGAATCATCTCGATTGGACCAAGCTCTTTGAGCTCGAGTGCCTGGTTGTAGCTTGGATTTTTTCGGAGCGCCTGCTCGACATTTGCGACAAAGCGTTGCAGTTCGAAAGCCGGGCGTCCAGCCTCGATAAACGCATTGTAGGCGGATTGCCGTCCGCGCTTTGGTGAGAGAAGGAAGAAATCTGGTCGAAATCCAGAGAGGCTACAGGCGATCTCAAAGGCGCGCTCGACTTGCGCGGCATTGAGCTTCTCTCCGCAAAGATCGCTCGTGCGATCGAGCCTGCCGCGGAAGCGAAGAGTCGGTGTGCCGCGATTGCGACCGGTGCAGTACATCATGTCGCGGAGGTGATAGCGATAGAGGCCCCCCGACGTCGTGATCACGGGCGAGTAAAGGCCGCCCACTTTGAGTTCGTGAGGAAGGCGAGGACGCTTTGATGGGTGCTCAAGATCAATGAACTCATAAAAATGAGAACCGACGGCAACAACCGGATCCGGCGCTCCAGAAAATGGAATCGTGACCACACCTTCTGTTGCAATCAGTCCCTTGGCATCGAGCTCGACGTGATCGGGAATCTCATGTCCCAGCCGAACGGCGGCGTCGGCCGATGCCCCATCGGCCCAGCAGCTGACGACTTTTAAACTGGGCCATGCTTCAGCAAGAAACGCCTGCATACCTTGCGCGTGCCGATCGGGTCTGAAGTTTTCAAAGAGCCGTTGGAGCGTGGTCCGACGCGCGCGGTTCTTAATTCGCGCGGCGACCTCGGTCCAATGGGACTTTATAACGTCGAAAACCGGGAACAAAAATGTCGGTGACCAAACCGAGATAAGACCAAGATCATCGGCCGAAAGAAGTGCGGCAGCTGTCGAGAGGCGCCATTCTTCTAAAACGGCTTCGAGTTTTTCGCTGTCTTCAACATCAGAAGCTCGATACGTCGTGAGGCCGGGACGTATTGAAAGCTGGCCCAATGCGACTCGAGCGAGTGGGCCAAAGTAGTCGATTTCTGACTTCAGTCCGATTGGAATTCCGCCGGAAGTAAATTGATGCTCGCGATGAATCTGTGGCGAGACGGCGTAATACGTGCGTTTTCCGATGAGCTCTGGCCGTCGATAAAAAAGATCGGCAAGCCAAGCGCTTGTCGCTGTTTCAAATTCGTTGAGAAACGTCTGCGTATACGGAATAAGCTTTGTGAAGTTTGACGAGCCGCTCGTTTGCTCAAAAGCGATGACATCGGACGCTGTAAGAACTCCGCTTCGCCCTTCAATGGCGCGTCGAATGAAGGGCTCGAGCTCTTCGTAAGTCCGAATGGGCACATGCGTCTGATACTCGTGAATCGAATCGATTCGACGGAAGTCATGAGTTCGGCCAAACTCTGTTTCGGTATTGCGATGTAAGATCGATTTAAGTCGAAGCTGGTTGGCCTGCTCGGGCCGAGCGAGTGAACGACGGAAGCGTCTCCACGGTCCCAAAAGGCTTGCGGCGTAGGCACCGTGAAGAGCGACATGGGGAGCGCGACTTTCCAGCAAAAGCTTCTCTGCAGCACCACCGAGAACGTTACCGGCGGCGCGAAGAAACTGCGTTTGCTGGTCGAATCGCACAACAGCCTTCATGTCGCCTCGTTTTCCTCAACCGGAGCAAAGCCACGTCGAAGAGTGTTCTCGGTGACAACTCTTGGTTCCATGAACTGGATCAAGTATTCAGGTCCACCTGTCTTTGAGCCCGTGCCGGAAAGTTTAAAGCCGCCGAAGGGATGACGATCGACCATGGCACCGGTACACCCACGATTCACGTAGAGGTTACCGACATCAAAGGCCGCTTTTACTTTCTCAATGTTCGCTGGGCTTCGCGAGTAGAGGCCACCGGTGAGGCCGTACTCGACGCCATTGGCGATTTCGATGGCCTCATCAATTGTTTTTGCACGAATGACCGCAAGGACGGGGCCAAAAATCTCTTCTTGGGCGATGCGAGCGCTTGGTTTTACGTTGGTGAAAATCGTTGGCGGAACAAAGTATCCATTGCCCTCAGGGCGCTTTCCTTGGAAGGCGAGCGTTGCTTCCGATTTTCCTATTTCAATCATATTCTCAATGCGAGTTTTGGCATCAAGGTCAATCACCGGTCCAACGAAGGTGTCGGCATCGCGTGCCGGCTGCGTCTTGATGGTCTTTGCCGCTTCAAGAAGTCGCGACATAAAGCGTTCGTAGATCTCGTCGACGACAATCACACGGCTTGCGGCCGAACACTTCTGTCCGCTAAATCCAAACGCGGAGTAAAGAACACCGCCGAGCGCTTCGTCGAGATCGGCGTCGCTATCGATGATGATCGCATTTTTGCCACCAAGTTCTGAGATGACTTTCTTGATGTGCTTCTGGCCGGGATGGACGACGGCGGCTTGCTTGAGGATATGAAGTCCCACCGGCTTTGACCCGGTGAAGGCAATCATGGCGGGAATCGGCGAACCCGTCAGCGTGTCGCCGATCTCTTCGCCGTAACCGTGCACGAGATTTACGACACCAGGCGGGAAGCCTGCTTCTTTGATCGCGCGCATGAGCCATGTACCGATCACGGGAGTTTGCTCGGCAGGCTTCATGACGACTGTGTTCCCGGTAACGGCGGCCGCTGCCACCATGCCAGCGAGGATGGCGAGCGGGAAGTTCCACGGAGCGATAACAGAAACCACCCCGCGCGGCTTATGGAGGTAAAGACTGGTTTCGCCGGGAATTCCGCCGACTCGCGTTCCGGGTGCAAGGCGTCGCATGTCGCGCGCATAGTACCGGCAAAAATCAATTGCCTCAGCGATATCGCCATCGGCCTCATCCCAGGGCTTGCCGGCTTCAAGAACTTCAAGTGCAGTCCACTCGAAGCGATCGCGCTCCAAAATGTCGGCGAGTTTATCGGTGAGTTTTGCACGATCTTCGGCCGTGGTCTTTGACCAGCTTGTGAAGGCCGTTTGCGCGGTTGTGAGCGCCTCTTCAGTTTCTTTAATTGAACAAACGTGAACGCGTCCGATCACTTGTTCGGGAAGTGAAGGATTGACGCTATCAAGAAACTTTCCGGTTTTGATGTCGCGACCACCGATATGGCTCGCGTACTCTTGCCCGAGAGTCGCTTCGACTTTCTGAAAAGCGCGCGCGAGTTTCTCGCGATTGCCGGCAATGGCAAAATCGATCATCGGGATATTGCGGAAGCGATCGACGGGTTTTCCATCCTTGCCTTTTTTCTCAAGCTCGCGCGGATCGCTGGAAGTCGGAACGAGTCCATCCGCTGGGTCCTTGAGCAGTGCTTCGGTTGAAACGCCATCGGCAAACTTTGAGCGAAGAAACGACTCGTTCGAAGTGTTCTCAAGAAGGCGGCGCACGAGATAAGCCATGCCAGGGATCAATTCGCCAACCGGTGCATACTCGCGAACACGGAAGCCCTGCTTCACAAGCGAGCGCTTAAAGCCATCGGCCATACCGTAGAGCATTTGAATTTCAAAAGCGCGCGGATCGACGCCAAGGCGTTCAGCCATGACAATTGTCGCGGCGATCGAACGCACGTTGTGTGAGCCAATCGCCAGACGGATGTGCTCGACGTTTTGCAAAAGAATTTCGGCACAGACTTCGTAGTTGGCGTCGGACTCGCGTTTCACGGTGTAGACGGGAACGGGCCATCCGGTCTGCTGAGCAAAAACGGTTTCAAAATCCCAGTAAGCACCTTTGACAAGGCGAACAGTAAACGGAACGCCGCGTGTTTTGGCAAACTGCACAAGTCCCTGAATGTCCTTTGCTGAGTCGCGAAGGTACGCCTGAATCACACAACCAAAATGCGCATAGGCTTTAAACTCAGGTTCCATCAAAAGTTCGCGGAAGATCTCAATCGTGAAATCTTTGAGCTCGTACTGCTCCATATCGAGCGTCACAAATACGCCGCGCTCCATCGCCATTCGATAGATCGGGCGAATGCGTTCTTTCAGACGAGCTTTTGATTTTTCCCACGCTCTAAGGTCGATTTCTGAATCGAGCGATGAGAGCTTCACTGAAACATTCACGCGCGGGATCGGACCTTTGTTGTCCTCGTCGATTTGTGGGAGGTGCTCCCACTGAGCGGCGTCTTTCGCGAGCCACGAAACCAACTCCAGATACTTGCTTTGATAGTCTTGAGCTTCGACCTCAGAGAGACAGGCTTCGCCCAAGAGGTCGACCGTGAAGCCGATCTTTTGTTTGCGCGCTTTTTTAAGAACCGTGAGCGCCTCTTCTGGCGTTTCGCCGGTGATGAACATCTTCGCCATCTGCGTGACGTTCTTTTTCACTGCTCCGGCCATGAGTCCCGGAGCAAGTGCGCCAAGTCCCGCGCCGAAGTTGAAGATCTTTGGAAGCTCTTCGCCGCCTTCTGCGAAGTATTCTTTCAAGTGGCGCGCGACCTCGGCTCCTGAGTTGAGGTAAGGCAGAACATCGACGAAGCGGAACATCTGCGTTTTGAACGCTTCGTTCTTCATCGACCATTCCATGATTTGTCCGTACCAGTAGTCGCGACTGAAAAGCGATGGGCCGTCGGCATCCATCGTGTTGAAGATCGTTTCGCCACGCGCTTTCACGGCAGCCTGAAAAGCTGCATCTTTACTCAAAGCCACTCAAAATCCCCCTGTATCGAACGGCGCCAAGAGTACCTCAAAGGGCTGCGGCCCAGTAGGAGGAAGCGCGGTTTCTCAAGCGGCGCAATGCGGTGCGTCGGCGCGTGTCAGGAAGGCTCAAAATGATCTTAAACAGGCGTATGACTCAATCGTCTTATGCTCTGATCACAGGCGCCTCCAGCGGCATCGGTTTTGAACTCGCAAAATGTTTCGCACGCCAGAAGATCAATCTGGTTTTAGTGGCGCGGACGACAGTCAAACTCGAGGAGCTCGCGCGTGACATGGAGCGCGAACACGGGATCCGCGCTCACGTGATCGCTGTGGATCTTTCTGAACCTGACGTAGCCAATACGATTTTTAACGAGTGCCGCAATCTTGGCTTTGAAGTCGAGTACCTCGTCAACAACGCAGGCTTTGGTTCATTTGGGCCATTTCTCGACACCGGCTGGGATATCTCGCGGCGAATGATCGACTTGAATATCATGGCACTGACGCACCTAACCTGGCTTTTTGCGCCAAAGATGCGTGAGCGTCGGCGTGGTCGCATTTTGAATGTGGCGTCGACCGCGGCATTCGTGCCAGGTCCGATGATGGCCGTCTACTATGCGACGAAGGCGTTTGTTCTCTCGTTTAGCGAAGCGCTCGGTGCAGAGCTTGCCGAGAGTGGAGTCACGGTGACAGCACTTTGCCCAGGGCTGACAAACTCGGGATTTCACGCGGTCGCAAAGACTGAGGATTTGCGCTGGGTGAAAGGGCGAAGAATCTCATCGAGTCGTGAGGTTGCCGAACGCGGCTTTGAAGCGATGATGGCCGGCGAGCCCGTCGCAATTCACGGCACGATGAACTATTTGCTCACGCAAACGGTTCGCTTTACGCCACGCAATTTGGTCACGAAGATCGTGAAGACGCTGCAGAGTTAAGCGGTGAGATGCGATTGATGAACAAACTCGAACGAGCACTGTTCTATCCTGTGTTGGTCATTTCGACGGTATTGGCTTTTGGGTCGTGGTCGATGCCGGAAGTTTGGATTTCGGCGCCATGTACACTTGCTGTTGCTTTTCTGTGGATTCATCCGGTTTTCAAAGGCCGCTTTGCGTTCAGTGTGCGCGCCGTATTCTGGCTGGCTTTTGGCGCTGTGCTTTTGAGCGCTGTGTGGACGTTGTTGTTGTCGGGTCTGTTGATTCCTGGTTGAGAAATTAGCCTCTTGGTGCGCCACAGCTTCCGGCGCCGGAAGCTGCAGCGCGAAATGCGCTCCGACAACCCGCTCAATCCGAAAGAAACTGTATAGCCATTAGACACCGTCAAACTTCACTTTAGTCGAGCCCCCTAGCGTCCGATGAAGATCCGATAGTCATGTTCAATTGAGTGAGGCGGCTCATGTCATCGGCGCGAAAGACGGCAGTCTTCGAAAATCCATCCTTAGAAGATCTTCGCGCGCAGATCGATCAAGTGGATCGCGAGCTTGTGGCGTTGCTGGAGCGCCGAGCGAATCTGGTGTTTGCTGTCGGCGAGATTAAGCGCCAGAAGAACTTACCAATTCATGATCCCGAGCGCGAAGCCAAGATCAAAATAAAAGTTCAAAACTTGACGAGCCCTGATGGCCCATTGTCGGCCGGCGAGATGAGCTCGGTTTTCATGACACTTGTTGAACGATTTCGAAAGATGGAAGAGGCGCATGTTCAAATCAATCGCGGGATTGAACTTTTCCCGAACTGCAGTCTGGACTTCACAAAGCCACAGCGTGTGGTGATCTGGGGCTTTGGTCTTCTGGGCTCGAGCTTTTATCTGGCACTCAATGAGATTTTGCCACATTGGAACTTCTTGGTTATCGATCCGGCTCTTGACCAGGCTGCTTTTATGAACTGGCGGAAAGAGAGAAAGCTCGCCAATATCGCGCTGTCGGATGAGGTGAGTGTCAAGACAGCTGCGCTCGTCGTTCTGGCGGCACCGGTCGACGTGAATGATCGTCACTTGGCTTCAAGCGAATTTCAAAAAGGCGCACTTGTCATTGATCTTGGTAGCACGAAGCGTTCAATTCAGGATCAGTTCCAGAAAAAGTCCGGAACAGATTTTACGTTCATTGGCGGGCATCCGCTGGCCGGCAAAGAGGTCGCAGGCTTTCAAAATGGGGACGCTCTACTTTTCTATAACAAAGTGTTTTGCTGGGTGGCGCCACCGACGCGGCAGGTAACTCCTCCCGAGAGAGCCACAGCGGATGCGCTTGCGCTTTGCCTGGGCTCAAAGCCGTTTTGGATGTCCGCTGACGAGCACGATCATGCGCTTGCTTGGACAAGCCACCTGCCTCAGCTGCTGTCGACGACACTTGCAAATGTTGTAATGAACAAGAAGTTCTCTCACGAGGTGGACTACTTTCCCGGCTATATCACTGAGCTTTTGCGGACCAGTGGGTCGCCGCTTTCAAGGTGGGAGCCGATCTTTAAAACAAATGCAGTTGAAGTGAAGCGAACTCTCGATGAGCTGATCACAGGGCTCAGCAGTGTTCAGCAGAAGCTCGACGATCCGAGTCGGCTCGCCATCCAGTATTCAAACTCAAACCGGTTCTACAATCGCTTTCAAGCGGCGAAGAAAAAGGGCTAACATGATTATCATTGTTAAACGAGGTGCGACTCGCGAACAGATCACGGAGATGGTCGGCAAAATCACTTCGATGGGCCTCAAAGCGCACTCGGTTGAAGGACAGCAGCAGTACACGATCAGTGTTTTGGGTAAGACTGAAAAAGTCGACATGAATGAGTTTTCCTCGATTGACTATGTTGAGTCGGTGTTTCGCGTTTCAAAGCCGTTCAAGCTTGCTTCGCGAGCGGCAAACCCTGAAGGCACGAGAATCAAGCTGAAGAATCTTGAAATCGGTGCTGACCGCATGATTGTGATGGCTGGGCCGTGCTCGGTCGAGAGCGAAGATCAGGTGATGCGAATTGCACGGGCGGTGAAAGCGGCCGGCGCAACAGTCTTACGTGGTGGTGCATTTAAGCCGAGAAGTTCGCCCTATGCGTTTCAAGGGATGGGGCTGCGCGGGCTTCAGCTCTTAAAGCAGGCATCACACGAGACGGGCCTGCCGGTTATTTCGGAGGCGATGGATCTTGAAGGCGCTGAGATGATGATGGATTACGTCGACATTTTTCAAATCGGCGCCCGCAACATGCAGAATTTTTCTCTTCTTAAAGAACTTGGAAAATTGGATAAGCCGATCATGTTGAAGCGAGGAATGTCGGCCACAATCGAAGAGTGGTTGATGAGTGCCGAGTATATTTTGGCTGGTGGCAACCGAAACGTTTTGCTATGTGAGCGAGGCATTCGCTCTTTTGATTCTCAGTATTCGCGCAACACGCTTGATCTGAATGCGATTCCAATCTTGAAGTCGCTTACGCATTTGCCGATTGTTGTCGACCCCAGTCACGGCACGGGGCATCGACATCTGGTGGCACCGATGGCGCTCGCGGGAATGGCGGCGGGCGGAGACGCGCTGATTATTGAGGTGCATGATCGACCGGAGGAGGCCCTTTCGGATGGACCACAGGCGCTTCTCCCAAGTGATTTTTCGGATT
>JAEUWE010000115.1 GCA_016791465.1 Pseudobdellovibrionaceae bacterium | reverse complement strand
CCACGCCGTCGGCCTCCAGCTGATTGAGTGTGTGATAGTCTTTCACGACATTGTAATCGCGGCCCCAAGCGATCACTCGCGTAAACGGCCGCGAATTCCAAAGCCCTGTCGTGCATTTTCGTCACGTTTTAAGCCAACCGCACATGCAATGCCGCCGGTAACTCCAGAGATAAACCCCTGCCAGAGAAACTGCTTCGAGAGCTTCAAAGTGATGTACAGGTGGTTTCTGACATTCACGATGCGATAGATGCGAACGCCGTGGCGGAGAGCAAGCTTTGCGATCACCGCCCGCACGACGTGGTCGTACTTCAGAAGCGATTTTGGGCCACGAGCGTGGTCACTGCTTAAGACAAGGTGCAGAGCCTCTTTCGTTGCGAGAGGTCGGCACTTCCGTGACGCTCGCGTGGTTCTTTTTCCAGGGGAGACAGCGCGCTCATTATTAGGAAATCCATGAAATGTGGTTTGATTTCGTTTCATTGATTCCCCATTTTTCGTGGTGACCGAGGGTCTATTGGAGAAGACGAAGAAGGTCAGTTCAAGGAGTGACGGTTGTCGAAAGTAAATGGGGGAGGGTTAGGTACGAGTGCGAAAGCGCTATGCTTCGCTATGTGGGAGCGGTCGTCATCGACAGAGAAAGTTCAAATCAGGGTGTGAGGAGTAGGAGGCCGAGTTCTGTAGGCTCTGCTGGCAGCCTCAGCCTTGTTCGTCCCGGCAGGCGCCCGGTGTAGGACGTGGGCTCGTTCGAAATGGAACCGAGCCCAGCACGGCAGCTAATTGCACCCTACGGCTTCGAAGCTTGCGAGCATGTAGGCGACTTTGTAGGGGTGAACGACATCGCCGTCGCTTCCGACTGAGTATTTTGGATTCCATCGTACAGCGACGACGCCCATTGAAAAGAGACTGTAATTTCTCGTGCTGATATTGACGAAGCAACCGATCTTGTTTCCTTCAGCATCGATATTGTCTTTATAGGTGATGCTCAGAATGGGCGTGCTGCTCACGTACTCCCAGAGCGCCGGGCAGTAGTGGATGGAAGTAGCGTGGCATTTGCGAACACTGAACTTGTAGTGCGCGATCTCGCCCCCCTCGTTCATTGAATAAATCTGGGTGTAGTTTTCTGGCATGCCGAGGTACAGGCCATTGGCTGTGACAAACGGCTTTGGGTACACCTGTGGTTCGGTGACGTGGCCACCTTGAGTGTACAGATTGACGAGTTCGTCCTCGAGCAGCTGACGCTTCGGCTCGATCAAGCTCATGGCGTGTTCGATGGCTTCGGTTTTTGTCATCTTTGTGGCTGCGGAAGCGGAATTCACGAAGGCACTCATGGCAACGATGACGCAAGTGAAGAGCTTAAGGATAAACGTTAAATTCATTTCAGGCCTCCTGTGTCGGCTACGGCACCCTACTGCAGCGTCGGGCTGAAAACCATCCTCACTCACCATCATTTGTCGGTTTTCTACGACCGCACCGGACCCCGAGCCACGGGTTAATTCGAGCTAAAAACACGCCCATTCCGCGCCTGAGGGTGTCTCATTTGTTTACACAGTAAAAGAGCGCAGCAGAATCAAGGGGTTAGTATCTCAATGTGGGCTCAACCTGGCGCCTCAGGGCCACCTTCGTAAACCACAGCGACAGGAGCGCAAAACGGTCACCGGGGTCAGAACGGCCTCGCGGAACGTGGAGGAACTACGGTGAATCACTTGTGTGATCAGCGGGTTATGGGTGCTAAGCGGTTTGCGAAGGGCTTTGGCACTCGGGCGGTCTCGACCTTGCTCAATGATCCATCGAGACTTAGCGGAGGTTCAGTGGTTGGCCGTCGAAACAAACCATTCAAATGGATTCTAATGGGTGCCGTCATGGCGCTGGGCCTGCTTGTGCAAGCCTGTGCGCCTCAGCAGGCTCCGCAAGAATCCTGCAACTTCATGATGAGCAGCGATCAGCAGCGCATCTCATGGGGCCCGCAAACTCCAGCCGTTCTTTATGTTGATAGTTCAGTACCGGCTGAGTTCTTTGACTCAATTCGATCGGCGGTGGAGCACTGGAACCAATCGGTGGGCCGAGAAGTTTTGAAGATCGGCGGATGGACAAATTCATACCCCAACGAAAATCAGGACGGCGTGAACGTCATCTACTGGCGAAAGAACAGTTGGCCCGACAACAAAGATAAGCAAGCGGTGACGACGATCTACTGGGCTGCCGATCGACTTTTCGAAGCGGATATTCGAATCAACGACGTGAACTTTGACTACTTCTCTGGGCCGACGCCGATTGCGAACCGAGTGGACTTTGAGAGTTTGATTCTTCATGAACTGGGACATGTACTGGGGCTTTCGCACCAAGAGGTCGGCGCGAGCGTGATGGCGATGCGTCTTGAGAATGCCGTTCTGCGGCGAACGCCGTCGCAAAAAGACATCAACGACGTGAAGTGTGAGTACTGAGATCGAATATATGAGTGCTGCCACCAGAGAAGCGTTGAACGCTTCTTGAAAGGTTCAAAGTTCAGAGTGGCGACAGGCTGAATAAGTTCCAAAACGGAACCATTCAGACGAAAGACGAAAGATTTAAGGTAATTTCAGTTGTCCCGCGGCCCGGTTTCTTATGGCCTATAGGTAGGAGGAGCGCATGTCACAAGTAACGACGTCTCAGGGAACAGGCCGAGTGGTGCGAGTCGCAGCACGCGAGACCGTCAATGCGTCGACGCTGACGGAGCGTGCGTATCACGAGTTGCGTGAGAATCCACATTTTGAAATCGATGGTCTTCAGCGCCTGCACGAGAATCTCTCGCGCCTTGAGGAGCTTCACGGTCGACTTCACTTTATGATGAAAGAGATCGCGACTCTGACCCGCAAATAGTCGCTTAGCTTAAGTCAGACGACGGCATTTCCGTTGGCCGTTTTGGGATCAGTACTTCAATAGTTCCATCGTCGCCCACCTTTTTGATCACTGAATTGCGAACGATCGGTTTAGGGAGGGTGAACTCCTGACGCCATGTCTGATAGCTCGAAGTCGAGCCCTGTGAGCCATCGCCCTTTGTATGCTCTTCGTGCTGCCTTGCTGCCGTGATCGCGGCTTTTCCGTCCTTCACTCGGATATCGACTCGGTCCTTATCGTACGCTGGGACCTTCGCTCTTAAGACATAGTGACCGTCGTTTTCGGTTAGTCGCGCATCAAAGCTTTTCATTTTATAGAACGGATCTTCGGCGCGGCTCTCGGCGATACTCATTTGGCTATTGTACTTCTGGTTCTGCTTGTACAGCGCCTTTAAAAACTGTTCGCGATTGTTATTGAGTGTGCTTCGCTGTGACTCGTCCTGACGTGAAAGCCGGGTGTCGAAGTCGCTGCGAGCTTCATTGATAGCGCGTTCCTGCTCCTTGCTCTGGGCTTCGGCGCGTTTTCTAAACTCTTCGTTTGCGCGTTTCGCTTGAAGCTCTTGCAGGTGCTTCTGTTCGCGTTGCTGCTCTTGAAACTCAATCTCTTCTTGCTTGAGAATCTCGGCACTTTTTTGGCGGCGAGCTTGAAGCTCCTGTTCTCCGCGGGATTGTACCCGTTGAGTTTCGCCTGAATAGTCGCGAAGTATTTTCTCGTTCGTGGTGCGGTACCTCTCGCGCGTATCTTGGAACTCTTCGCTTTGCTCGCGCTGCAGGTCCTCAACGCGCTTCTCGCCGTCGCTTTGGATGCGAGTGTAGTTGTTGCTGGCCTGATCGCGCAGGCTCTTAACCGCTGCATTGCTTTCGGCACGCTCTTTCGTGAGCTGTTTCTGTTGGGCTGAGCGCAGTTTGCTCATGGTTTCATTGCCCTGCAGGCGTGTCGCTTCTGTTTGTTCGCGGTACTGGGATTCGATTTGATTTTGCTTGGTGCGTCCCGACTCTACGGTTTCGCGAATCTTACTACTATTTTCAATCTTGGCTTTTGCGAGAGCCTGATTGGCTCGCTCTTGACTGGTCTTAAATTCGTTTTGACTCTCTTGATGCAAGCGATCATGCGCGGCACGGTTGCGATCAATGAGCTCACGCAGTGCCTTCTGGTTTTTCTCGATGTTCTCTTCGCGTTGATCGCGCAATGCAGACGCTATTTCTGTTGATCGCTGTTTCTCTGATTGAATTTCGCGTTCGGTGTCGCCGCGAGCAGATTTGACCCGATTTTTGAG
Source organism: Pseudobdellovibrionaceae bacterium (assembly GCA_016791465.1). Lineage (GTDB taxonomy): Bacteria > Bdellovibrionota > Bdellovibrionia > Bdellovibrionales > JAMPXM01. The sequence continues at coordinate 3,971 of JAEUWE010000115.1, read as the reverse complement.
GTTTGAGTACTCGCGAGCGGTCTCGTTCTTCGCGTTTTCAATCTGTTCTTGCGACACGTTTTTTACGTTTTCAATTTTGGCGGCGGTGTCGCGTTTGATGTGATTGATGGCGGCGTCGCCTGCACGGCGGGCCTCTTCTTCGCGACGGGCATTCGCATCGCGAATCGATTGCAATTCGCGCTCGTGCTGCGCTTGCAGCTCGGCCCGTTGTTCAGTCCTCCGGTCCTGGAGTCCGATCGTAAGATCATTCGGCATCGCGGCCCCCTGCGCTTTGGGCGTATGTCTTACTTTACCACAGGAGCAGGCAGGCTGTTGGCGGGAAGGCGCGAGTCCGGACTTTTCTCCGGGCCCGTTTCGGGAGCGGGGCAGATGGGCTTGAAATTTTCGCTGCGCTCGCGGCACATCCAAGTTGCTTCGATCTGCGCGCGTTCGGTGGATTTGAGGTAGTGATACTGGCCGTATTGCAGGGGATCGAGTGTGGTGATCACGGTGCGAGAGCTGCCGTTGAGAGTGTCGGCGATGACAAGACGAAAGGCGCGGTACTCGGCGTGAGCCGCTGATGAAAATATGAAAGTCATAACAAGATAGAGAGCCTGTTTCACAAGCTCTCTATCGGAAGTTAGACCTTAGTGCTTCAGATCAAAATTGGCGAGGATCGTATTCTCGACCAAATGGAAGTACGCGCGAATCATGAGGTCGCGTTCGGCTTGCGGCAGCTCTTCTAAGAAAAGCTCTTTGGATTGCAGTGTTGGCTTTTCGAGAAAGCTCGTGAGCAGATTCTGCACGCGCTCCATGTTTTTAAGAGTGAAGAACTCTTTTTCGTCGGTCGGTGTTTTAAGAACGCGCGCGACATCGGTTTTATCAAAGAGAAAATGAACACCCAGTGTGCTCTGGTGAATCAGGTATTCGATCTGTGCCGTCTTGGCCTTCTCTGCGGTTCCCGCTGGTGTTTTGGTTTCCGCAACAACTTCACGGTCGTTTTCTGGCTTCGAACCCCGTCCCGATTCTCCGTGCATAGGCCTCCCTGCGTGTCAGTGTCTCAGCTTGAGACAATCTCATTTTGAGGAGTCCAAAGGGCCTCGCGCAACGGAAAATAACGAAGGGCGGTATGGTAGGGCCTTATGGCAGACCATGGGGAAGGCTAATTTGACAGAACGGGCTGGCGAACCCACAATATAGGGAGGGCGCAAGATTCGCGCCCATTTGAAGAAAGGACCTCTTGACCTATTAGAGACCCTTTACTTGGGAACTGAGGCTTGGAGGCCATGGTTCAAGATTTAAAGGGGAGGAAGAAGGGCCATTGCTACGGCAATAGGCACCAGTTCCCGCGACCTTGGTCTGGTTGGCGCGCCGATTAAACAAGCACCAGTGATTCAGTTTTGAGCTGGTGATGGTTGCAATGCACTCGTGATGAAGGAGGCATAAATGTCTCATACAAAAGTCGGCGCAAAGACGAACGCGCGTTCTCCTGGTCGTTCTGTCGGTCTGAGTTCTAAGCCCGAGCCTATCGTGATCGATGAAGCGGCGGGTCTTGTCTTTAAAACGGAGCGTGAGCTGTACGCTCATTTTCTCCCGCAGATTCAAATGCTCGAAACCGAAATTCTCGCAAATCGATTGGAATCCGATATTCCGATGAAAGAGCACACGCGATTCGAGTCCCTCCTTCAGCAGGTGATCGATGATCCCGACGAAGTTTGGGAAGACGCCGAGAGCATTCACGGCGTGAAGGTCACAAGCTACGTTGGCCACTTTATCACGAGCGACAATGACCCAGGTGTGTACTATGTCGCCTTGGCTTACGCTGTCGGTGGTCGCCCACGATTTGTCTATACGCACTTTCCGTCGCGCGATCTGAAGCTCGTGGATCGTTTCCGTCGCGGCAATTTGGTTTATGACCGCGTCGTCAAAGAAGTCGAAAAGGGTGCAGTTGAGGGCGACGCGCTCTCTGATGGCGATGCTCTTGCTGTCGGCCTTTACAAGGCGATGTTGACGCTTCGGTCTCCGCAGGATCTATCGGAAGATAAGTTCCACGAGCACGACGAGCTTCGCGAGAAAACAATCGAAGAGCCTGACGAGATCTGGCGTTCAAACGACCTCGCTGGCAACACGCTCGTCACATTTGTGAAGCAGTTTGATGAGGGCGAGAACGACGGCACTTGGTACATCGCGGTCACGGCCGAGGATGAAGCGAGTTCAAGTCACGCGCTTCTTTTCTCGTTTCCAACTAAAGATGAGAACCTCGTCGACCGCTATCGCCACGGCGAAAACCTCCAGGCTGAGGAAGTCACCCAAGAAGCTAGCCACTAGAATTTTTCATGCTTAAGAAAGCGAAAGAGGTGCGAGCGATCGCACCTCTTTTTTTTGAGGATCTGGCACATTTCAGCTTCTTGGTCGACGAAGCGGTAACCCCCAGTTGCCCGAGCTGGGAAGAAGCTTAAACATAAGCCAATGATAGAGCGCGCGCGGGAAAAAACGCCGAAACCAATACAGCAGATAGGCATCGAAAGTAACGGGTATTCTCAAGCTTGGGTTTCTGGCCTTCATTGTCGCCAGAATTGAAGATGCGATAGTTTCTGGCGTGGCTCGACTATGTTGCATCGTCCAACGTATCAATCGTTCCATATGATAGTAATGCCCCGAGTAGGGACTATTGGTATCTTTTGATGACGCGGCTTTACTGTCGACCGTCATCATGCCGACGATGCCGGCCGCTGAAGAGATATTGATGATTTTACCAGATCGACGGTTTCTCATACCAGGGATCGCGAGCGCGATGAGCCGCATTGGACTAATGTAGTTGACGTTGAGAATCTCCATTCTTTCATCAGCGGAAGCATCTTCGGCGACAGACCGCAAAGCGATGCCGGCATTGTTGATAAGAATATCCAGCCCGCCAAATGTCGATTCGCACTCTTGAATGAGTGATAGCCGCTGGCGTCCGTCGGTTACATCCAGCTCGCGTAGACGGATGTTATCGTCCTCAAAGATTCCTTCTTTTGCGAATCGCGCCATAGAGGACGAGCGACACGTTGCAATGATGCGAAACCCTCCGTCTTTTGCGACTTTCTTGAGGGTTGCGAGTCCTAGGCCCGTACTTGCGCCAGTGATGACGACAAGTGGTTTTCGTGACTTCCGACTAGTGCAGTCACCTGAATTGAAGGGATCAGTTGTGAGAGTCGACAATGTATTCCCCTTTCGTGAGAGTTTTTGAGTCGATTGCGTGAGTTGACGTTTCAGTGACTTTATGATCGTTGGTTGACGTTTAAGTCCGGGGGGGGGGGCGGCAAGCAGATAGGCCGTTATCAAAACCGAAGAATAGGGTATTGTGCTGGAATGTCACTTCAAACGCAGCTCTTGAGAGCGATTCGGTCCCTATCCCAAATCAAAGCACTGCTGAATATTAAAAGTGGTTTTGATGAACGCGGGGCGACGACGGCCATCCGCGATAACGTCAATCTCACAAGCGCCAATGCGTGGTCACTGATCTTTGCGATCTTCATTGCCTCCATTGGCCTCAACGTAAATTCCGTCGCAGTGATAATCGGTGCCATGTTGATTTCGCCGTTGATGGGACCGATCGTGGGGGCGGGGCTTGCTCTTGGAGTCAACGATTTTAGTCTTCTGCGTCGCTCGATTTTAAATCTCGCGTATGCCGTTGGGATCAGCGTCGTGACTTCGACACTCTATTTTCTAATCTCACCTCTTTCGGAGATTCAGTCGGAACTTCTCGCGAGAACGCGTCCAACGTTTTATGACGTCTTGGTTGCTATACTGGGAGGGGCGGCTGGAATTGTTGCTACATCATCAAAAGAACGAGGAAACGCAATTCCTGGAGTTGCGATTGCGACCGCGTTAATGCCTCCGCTTTGTACGGCCGGCTTTGGGATCGCAAAAGGTGAGATTGGCTATTTGGTCGGAGCCCTTTATCTGTTTGTTATTAATTCCATTTTTATTTGTATTTCGACGTATGT
>JAEUWE010000084.1 GCA_016791465.1 Pseudobdellovibrionaceae bacterium | reverse complement strand
GAACAGACCACGTTAGTCACCAAACCCCATATCGGAGCCGCCGAGTTTAGCGTTCTCGCATCCCGTATCTGTGGCGTCGTTCTGCTATCGGCCTTGCTGCTCGGCCTTTTACAGGCGAATAGACTACTCCGTTATCGCTATATCATAAGTGTGAATCTTCTTTTGCTTCTCGGCCTTTTGGTCTATTCGCTCATCGCTCCGACAAACCGCGTACTCACCGATATCATTCGAGGAACGACGATGCTCTACTCAAAGTACTTCTGGGCCATCGCTTTCTCAGTGATCAGCCTAAAGGACCAACCCAGGGCAAAAAACTGGATGATCCTATCCTCGCTGACATTCTGGACACCAGTTACACGATTTCATATTGGCGCCATTCCACGAGGGGTCGGAGAGCTCATTGCCTGCGAGCGCCAATCGAAGCTCGATCTTGTTCACTCTCGCCGTTCGGGAGTTATTCTTGTTGCTCTCGGAAGCATTATCACCGCCGTGAACAGCGGGATGCCCAACGTTCTCTTTCAACTTGGATATCCATTTCAACGACTTCCTCAGTTAACTTCGGAGTTTTTAACGACGACCGCACCAACTACGTGGCTTTGGATCGACAGTATCGTGCATGGGTTACAGTACTTTCTGCGCTCCGCCGCACAGGTCAGCATTGCCGTCGGTCTTGTTCGTTTTGCAGGATTTCATATCCCACTGGCACAATTCAAAATTTGGAAAGCCAGAAATTTCTCTGATCTTTTCAGACGTATCTATTTTTTCTACTCAGAAACACTGGCATACTTCTTCTTCTTTCCAGTTTGGAGTTTTCTCCGACGACTCAGGCTTGCTCGAACCATAGAAACCTCAGCTTCAGTATTTTGCTCAGTTTTGTTCGGCGGGCTTGTTATTCACGGCGTACTCGATGTCCCATATCTGCTCGATCATGATTTCGACAGTCATCTCCGGCTAACTGCCAGTCGACTGCCCTATCTCCTAACACTGGCTCTGCTCTCGACCCTTTCAACGGTCTTCTTTGTACGCCGACAACCTTCCGAAACGACAAACAATCGCTCGCTAGCGAATGCCATACACGCAGGAGCTCTGTTTATAGTCTACCTCTTTTGCCTTGGGCTCGTTCTGCCGACCGTCAATCAAATGTCGGGCCTAACAACTCCATCACACGAGTGGCTACACCTCGGCTCCTACGTCATGAAGATGCTTGGTCTCTAAGTGCTAATTTTGTTGTTTTCATGCTGCTCGGGAACTACCGTTTAGTCATGGTGCGAGATGATCTGCTCCGAATTTTGGCCGAATCACTCACGGTCATTGTTGATCGCCCCGTCGCATCGCTAACGATCGATATGTCACTGGCTGATGATTTTGGTCTCGAATCAATTGAGATCCTGGATTTTTTTGTCGAAGTCGAACAGCGCCTTGGACGCCCAATTGATCTTATCGAACTGTTGCGCTCGAGAACTTCGACATCCAACTATAGCAAAGATATTTGTATTCGAGATATCGTCGAATTCATCGAAAGCAAAGAGAAGCCATGAGACGTCGCGCACTCGTCATCGGAGGAACCGGATCCATAGGAAGCGAAATCGCGCTGTCGCTAGCGGCGACTGCGGACTTAATTTTAGTTTATCGCAAGAACCAAGTGGCGGCGGACAATACACTTGCTCGAATTCAAGCCGCACATCCGCAAGCATCAGTGACTGCTTTTGCACATTCCCTTTCTGACCAAGATTCTGTCCATCACCTGCAAGCTCTTGTGCAATCAAAGTGGCCGAACGGCCCGGAGATTTTGGTCTGCTGCTTTGGAGACGTCGACAACGCCTTGCTTATGACAGAGGAACTGTCCGCTTCGACCAATATACTCACTGAGCATCTTTTGCTAAAGCTTCAACTGTGCCACAGCTTTGTCGACTCCATGTATCGAAATCGTTTTGGCCGCATTGTTTGTATCGGGTCGATCTCATCCCAGTATGTGAAACGAGGACAGGTCGCCTACTCAGCAGCGGCTGCCGGCCTCGAAGGAATGACAAAAGCTCTCGCTCTTGAGGTCGCCGGCCGCGGCGTTACAGTCAATCTGATCCGTGCCGGCCTCGTGAGCGGCGCCTCGTTATCAGCTCACCAACAGATGCTCGCTCAGTCTGGTCGAGATCTGAAAAAACTGATTCCTGTTGGACGCCTCGGAAAGGCTACCGATATCGCTCGGACGACAGCCTTTCTCTGTGCCGACGATGCCGACTTTATAACGGGAACAATCGTCACTGTCGACGGCGGCCGATCTCTCGGTGATTCTCACCTCTAGTGAAAGCACGGTGATGGTCAAATGATCAAAAACTGGTTTTCTGCCGAAATGGGAACTCAGGCGCTCTTGGTGACAGCCACCGCGACCGGAGACGTCACCGCATCACGTCGACTCAACTCGGCAGCGCAGCTGCTCACTCATTGCCTCTCGCTACAACCCCTTGTCTCGGCCTCCTCTCGCTGTGGCGTTTATGTCATCATTGGTGGCAGTACGAATCCAAACGATGCCATCGGCCCTAGAGCTCTCGACTACTTTACAAATATGCCCGGGCTTACCGGACCATTCGCTCTACACGAGACGGCAACACCATCTCGCGGTACAGCAACTTTCACTTTTCTCGATCAACGGTTTGGATTTCTGCATGCAGTTGATCAATTACTTCTAGACTTGTCTGAAGATCGAGTCGACAGCGGACTCATTCTTTACGCCAATTTGACGAACTCTCCGTACGCATTTTCACTTTATGTGCGATCAAAGAACTGGCTTGAGGAAAAGCGACCTTCTTTTGTGTTGGCCTTTGAGGATCAAGCCGAGGAACTTATTCGCCGCTTTGGGCTTCAGCCGATACAGAGCCAGGCATCGCCATGAACCGCGTCTATCTTTCGTCGCTTTCGCAAGCGACTTCTCTTGGAGACAACCTCGTGGATTTCTGGGACATGCTCGTCAGCGCTCAATCCGGCGCTCGTTCAATCAACGAGATTGACGATATCGACTTCAGCTCGATCCCTATTCAGTTCTGTCATACACTTCGCTCGAATCGCCTCGTTCTTCCCCCAAGAAATGAAAATCAAGTGTATCTGGAGAACGTCCTGCTGCTCGAACAACTGTTGGGCGATCTTCAAGTAACCGGCCCTATCGATGGAGTCATATGGGGAAATGGTCAAGTCGGATTGCCCTCGCATCTCGCAGTCCCCAATGTCGATTCGACGTCGATCAGCGCACGCGAATGGCAAAGCGCAGTACAGAGAGGCCTCCAAAAGGCGACAGGTCAAACCTTATCGCCCTCACAGATTATCGGTCTCGCCGTCACCTGTAATACGGGAATCGCTGCGCTGGGAATGGCTGCACAACGGATTTCGCAAGGACTCTGGAAACGCGCCATTGTCGTCGTTCAAGAGATCCGGTGTCGCGATCGAGTTCTACTTCCATATTATAAACTCAATCTTCTGTCGCATGGCCGCACCCATCCGTTTTCAAAAAATCGAGATGGTTTTGAGAAGGGTGAGGGCGGCTGCGCGTTTCTCCTCGAGTCGACAGGTGCGCTCAATGAATCAAAGGGTGATCCCTATTGTCGCATTTCCGGATACTCGGTCAGCTCAGAGCACGAACATGTTTTTGAATCGAACCCGGATTCGATCGCGACCGCTGCCGCCACCATCAAAAGCGCGATTCGGCACGCACAACTGGAAACAACAGACATTGACTACATCAATCTTTATGGAAGTGGTTCGATCAAGAATGACCGTATGGAATGTCGACTGGTAAAAGCAACATTCGGAGATCGCTATCGCTCCATTCCGGCAAGCAGTCTCAAGCCCTACTTCGGCCACCTCAATCACGCCGCCTCCGCAATTGAAACCACCGCAACGGCGATGATGATCAAAAATCAATGCGCTGTCAGCAATCTCGGGTTGAAGTCTCCGGATGGTGAATGCGATCTTTTTCTTCCCACCGACAAGGTCAACACTTTCCCTATACGACATGCTCTTAAGGTTTCTTTTGGATTTGGTTGGTCCAATGCCGCTCTTGTTTTAAGTCATATCTAGGATGCTCTATGGATGCCTTTGAAAGAATATGTGATTGGAGATCAGCGCTGCTCGAAGTCGACACAGGGGTCGCACTGGACGCGAAAGCGATTCGACAGCAAGTTGAAAGTCGGTCGAATTATTTTCATTCCCTTGGAATCACTCACCAGACTCGGGTTGTGATATTGAAATCAAGCTCTATTGATTTTTTCATCGACCTCGCTGCGGTATGGAGACAGCGAGCGATTGCAATTGTTGTCGATAGCAATCAAACACCGACGGAGTTACTCTCGGTTATCAACGACATTCGGCCGCACTTCACAATAAACAGTACAAGTGTACAGCGCTGTGCCGTCGAACCCGTCACTGCGCTCTCGCTT
>JAEUWE010000046.1 GCA_016791465.1 Pseudobdellovibrionaceae bacterium | reverse complement strand
AGGACTGACCTCGACTCTGCGAGCGAGCTATTCGCAGGAGTACAGCTACGACCGCGATGATGGAACTAACGGTGGCGTTGAAAACCCATCTCTCTCTGTCGCAAAAGCATGGAGAGCCGGGAAGAGCTTTGAGTCAACGCTCATTGACTCTGTTTCACTTGCCGTCGCCGGTTCGGCCGGATTGAGCAAAGAGTCGCGCCGACGGACCTTGCTTGCGACAACTGGTGTTTCGACCACCGTGAGCAAGCGGCTTGAGAGATTTAATATTCGTCAGAGTTTTGGCTATACGCGCTCATTTTTTAACTACGATATTCGCGACAACGGCGTGGTGAATTCGCCCGACACGGTTCGCAGTATTTCTTCGATCTATTATGACGTGAACGACCGCCTGTCGATTGGTGGCGAGTTCACCTTTGGTTATGCGGTGAGCTTTCAGGGCGTTGGACGCACGACAGAGTTGTCGGCTGTCAGCGCTGACTATGCATTTACGGATACGATTTCAGGTTCTCTGGGAGTCTCAACGGAACGAGGCACTCTTGAACCTGATGGAACAAGCAATCGGGTGAGGTTCTTCGCGCCAGAGGCAGCGCAGTACTTCGTTGACCTGATTTTGCTGCTTTAAAGAAGGGGGCCCTATGCAGGCTCGTCAGACTCTTTCGAGAACTTCCATGCTGGTGATGGCGATTGCCATGACCGGTGCTATGCTTTCTGGCTGTACGAAGAGCAAAGAGCAGAAGTCGATGGTCGGCCCCGATGCCTATGTCGAAAAGACGGCATTTGAAGGAAAGACCTTCCACTACGTGCGCGGTGTTGAAGAGGCCGATTCTGAGAACTCGGTTTTCGCAATTCCCGGGTTTTCGAATGACTATGGAACGGTCAATGTGCGGATCACTGAAAATGAACTTCAGTTCGTTCAGGTGTTCGATCCGCTTCGCCGCGACTCAACGCAGACGATTGTGGCGTCGTATCCTATTGTCGATCACTTTGACATCATTCGCGAAGTGAACGACTTTGGCGAAGCGACGCATAAGATCGTCGAAAACAAAGAGAAGCCATGGAACAAGCGTGCCTTTATGCGTGTCAACTGGGCGACGCCGTCAAATTCGCTCTCGGAGTTGGGTACCGCAGATGCGGGTGAACAAATTAAGGCTGAAAACGTGGTCTTGGCAGAAGCGCCAAAAATCGAAAAAGATGGCCACGTCTCGTGGCTGACTGAGCTTTCGGGTGTGCCTCAGTATTACGGTCCGGTTTCGCGCATCTACGTTCGTACACACCTGATGCCGGTGAAGGCGACTGACTTTGAAAAGCTGAACTACCGCGATAAAGACTTTAAGCGCTTCGGTTACTTCTATACTCGGCAGAATTTTGAAGATCCTGAAAAAGGCTTCTTGGATTCGATGAGGGAGAACAATACCTACGCCAATATTCACAATGTCTGCGAGCCAGGTCGAAAGAGCGCGGATGGTAAACCACTCTCGTGCTCGACCAATAAAATTGTTTGGAATCTCACCAAAGACTTTCCGGCAAAATACTTGGAAGTCACTCGCCGTGCAGTGAGTGAGTGGAATGATACCTTTAAGAAGGCACTTGGTCGCAGTGATGACGTGGTTGTTCTTGATGAGTCGCTGCAAGTCGACATCATTGATCCACGACATAACACGATCGCGCACTATGCGCCGAAGTCGCCTGGCGGGCTTCTTGGCGTTGCGCAAGAGGTGGTGAATCCGATCACAGGTGAAACGGTCGCTTCGCGTGCGACGGTTTATGAAGATGGAATTCGCGGCACCTTGGGATGGGTCGACGACATCATCACCATGATTCTGGCTGAGCCGGATGTTCGCGACATCTTTGTCGCGACTGAGCAAGAGCGCAAAGAACGTCTTGAGCGCTTGATCGCCGAAACAGGCATGATCAAGTTTTCAGATGCCAAAGAGGGAGCGGGCACCAACGGTCGGCGGGCAGCTCGACTCAATTCGAATCTGGGTCGCGCGGTGCGCCCGATGCGCGCTCAAGATATGAAGCGCGAGTACGCAAAGCTTGCGTCTGAGCCGGTTACGCGCTCGACGATTCGCAAACAGTCGTTGATGAATAAGGCGCCTGAGCTTTATGCGACTGCGGAGCTTTCAAAAATTGGTGGAGTCTTGGCGAGTTACGATCAAGTTTTTGGTCGACCAACAGGCAAGACCGCGGCGACAAAAACGGCTTCGCTTCCGGATCTCGCTGGACTTGAGAACTTGCACCAAATTGGTGAGAGTGCTCGCACTGAGCGGGCCCGTGTTCTTGAGCAAGCCGAGCGTGGCATCCACGGTTCTGAACTTGTTGAAGAAGCGGCCCTTCGCTACATCATGAAGATCCTGGCACAGAGCAAGGATATTTCAGACTTTAAGAGCCAAGTTCAGGCTGTTAAAGCCGAAATCGATCGTATGACATTCTACACGACACTGCTTCACGAGATGGGGCACACGTTTGGTCTTCGCCACAACTTCGCTGCGTCGGCCGATGAGAAACACTATCATGAGCGTTACTTTGAAATTAAGGAGCGCGTTGAGAAGGGTGATACGACAGTCACCGAGGCGGACTATGAGCCCTACATGTTCTCGTCGATCATGGACTACGGTGGAGACTTCTATTCGCAGATCGGTGGGCTTGGCGCCTACGACAAAGCGGCGATCAAGTACGGCTACAATCGCTCGATTGATCGCGAGAACGATGCGATCGTGAAAGCAGGCTTCAAATTCTGTACGGATCATGAGGCCGATGAATCGATCTTGTGCCGTCGTTTCGACAAAGGTCGTAACGTCACAGAAGTGACCATGAACTTGATCGAGCGCTATCAGCTCAATTGGGTCCTTTCGCACTTCCGTCGCGATCGCGCGAATTTTGATCGAATCGCACGCGCATACCCGATGAATGCGTTGACCCGCTACTTCGTTCCAATTCGTCAGGTGATGGATGAGTATCTGTACGCGCTGATTGACGCAAAGAGCGTTCCGGCAAAAGAGAACGAATGCGATATGGAGTTCTGGAGAAAGTCGGTCGACGCAGGCGAGATCGTCAACGTCTGTGACTCGCTCGAAGCCGAGCAGAACGGTGTCGACGTGACCAATCTTGCGACATTCCCGCAGGGGTTGTTCAAGGTTGTGGGCAGCGGTCAAGAGGCGCAGGTCGTACTTCGTAAGAATCCAACTGAGTTTGTACCCTATGGTTTGGCCGACTTGGTTCTAGCCAACCAGCTTGCAATGGATTTTTTCAAAGACGTACTGGGCTCGACAGAACCGGGGCGATTCTTAGCTCTCATCCCCGATATGGAATCAGAGCCGCAGCTTGAGCGCCTGTCGGCAGCAGGGACAGTGGAAGAGGCGCTGGCAAAGTATGTTTCAGAGAACGAGTCTAAAGTGGGCTTCATGGCGATGATTCTTCAAGCACAGGATGCCGAAGACTTGGTGAAGAAGCTTGCGGACTTTACCGGCGAGATTAAGCCAGGACGCTACGGAAAGCCGTTTAACTCTGAGCCGGATGAGTCGGGAATTTATCCGAAGCAAAAGAACATTGGTGCATTCTGGGATAAGTACGTCGCAATGATCGCCTTGGGATTAAAAGATATTGGCGTCCAAAAGTACGCGATGCGTTCGATGTCGGGTAACGCGTATGTGTTCCCGCAAACGAAAGATTTTGCGTCGAATTTGTTCAAGGCGGTGATCACTGAGCAGGGACGTTTGTCTTCGGCGGTACTGAAGACGGCAAAGGGAACCATCAGCGGTCGGGTTGAGGCGACATTCAATCGCGATACGCAGGCGATTGCGACTTTGACGGCATTGACCGATTTCGTATCAGACTCTGATGAATCGATTGTCGATAAGCTTCGCGTTTGCTCAAGCAGCGAACAGGGTTGCCAAGCGCCGTTTGGTCAGAAGACGATCGAATTCACTTCAGCTTCGGGTCAGGAGCGGTATCGGGCTGTTCAGACGATGGATAAAGACTCGGTCGCGTTTGATCTTTTGTCGGCGGCTGCGGCTCTCGATAAAGAGCGCCAGGCTTTGGTGACGAAAGTTCAGAAGTCAGCAGACTCTCTGGCTGATGCTCTGCTGAAGATCTCAGACGCAGAAGAGACTCGCCATGCATTTCAACAGTACCTGCTGGTTGGCGATCTTTCCTCGTCAAGCGACTTTGGTGGCGAGACTGCACGTGGCAACAGTAACAACGTGATCGCTGCTGAGAAGCAGAAAGATCGTAAATTGAAGATTTCCAAGCTTTTGGTGAGTGAAAATCAGAACGATGCATCGGCTTGGATGTTCACAAAGCTTCTCACAGAGAATGCGGATAAAGTCGGTCTTTTTACTGCAATTAACTTCTCAACGACCGTGAATGCTCGTTTCCAAGAGAGCTTTGGCGTTCTTCAAGAGATGATTGCTGAGACGGATCCAACTCAGAAATGTGGAGAGATGGGACTTGAGGATATCGGTAAAGAAGATGCACCAGCGCCTGCTTTGCCGCCGGCGGCGACTTTGAGTGGTTCAAATGGGAATCGTGGTGCACATCTTGTCGGAAGTCTGATGTCTCGTTTGGCGAACGGTAATGCCAATCAGCCATCCAATAACAACGCAGCTGCGGCCGCACTCCGAAAGGCCTGTGCGCCGGTAGTCAGTGCCCGTAAGCCGATCGTGAAGCTGATCAACAAAGTCTTGGGTTTCTCGAAGGTGTTGAATGAGATCGTGGGTCTGACGGTTGATACGAAAGTATCGCCGCTTTTGATGAAGCGAAAAACCGACGAGTTGGCGCGTGCGGAAGGAAACATTCGTTTCATTCGCCGTGTGTCCAAGGCGACGGGTTTAGAGTAAGAATTAAGAACAGGGGGGAATGAGAACTCTCATTCCGAGGTATAGGGGGCAGGGAGCTTTTTCGAAAGCTCCCTGTTTTTTTCGAAGCACGTTGATGGTGCAAAGATTTTGGTGACTATTCCAGGAGGCGGAACTCGAGTGGGTCTGTGGCTGGCTCGTCATGCGCCGGGCCTTTTTGATTCGCTGGTCGCAACTCAGTTTCATCGCCGTGAATCCGACTTTGTCTCACTTTGGGACGTCGAAGTTTTATGATTGACCGCCAGATCGGCGAATTTGGGCTAACTGCTTGGATCGACAGATTTTTGCGGTGAAGAATCCCATTTTGAGCAAGAATGATGTTGAGGCTATTGGCAGCGGTGCGGGCTCAGTCTGTTGTGTATTCGAGATGACGGGGAACGATCCTTGCCTTCTACCTCTGTGTTAGGTGAGTCATATCCGGTTTGTTGGTGGGGTTTGTATGGCTGTCAGATGGAACCAGAACATTCGAACGCGAAGAGGACCGGTGACGGCCGTATTGATCGCCGTTTCGATGTTGTTCCTCGCATTTCAAAACTGTTCCGGCGGTGAGGGTGAAGGCGTCGCTTCACCTGGTCCGAAGGTTGTCGAAGGCGCTCCTGTCTCCGTGATTGACCAGGTGGCTGGGCTCTCCGCGTGGAAATTGAGTTCGCCAAAAGTCGAGGTTGGCACTGCGGTGGATCAGATCGCTGTTCTTGGGCGTTGCGATGGTCAAGAAGATGCGCGTTTAGAATGGCGTGTGGACGACGTGAGTGGCGCTGAGTTTTCGGGAGAAGCGCACTGTGTAAATGGTGAATTTCAGCTCGATTTGAAGCCGTTGACGGGACTGCCGTGTGGTCATCGGAATCACATTGTCGGACGTCATGGTGCCGAGTCTGGCGCCTTGGCTGAGGTTATCCGCCGTTGTGAGCCGGAGGCGGTGAAGGTCGTTGATTCGCTTAAAGATGTTCTGACTCCAGAAGCGCTAAAATCAGAAACCGCTCAATGTCAGGTCGAGGTTTCGGCGGCTTCAGGCTGCCATCATGTCTGTTACGGTGAGGACGGTCGTGTCGTTCACGAAGCTGAACTTTCGGGTGCGATTTGCGACCCCTGAGATGGACCGCGATGAACTTGACTCGACCTCAGTCGGCTTGAGGTTCGGCACATACTAACGAGAGAATAGGGCCATGGATTTGAACGCCGTGGCCCGGTTCGTTTTTGAAAAGAACGAACTCTTACTCGGGATCTTTATTGTTCTATTTCTGCTCACGACTGTTCTTCTGCTCGTATTGAGTGTCATGAAGGACAAGAGCGGCGACGGCGAGACGTCGGCCGCTGGTGCAGGTGGAGTCGCAATTGATCCCCGCAGTCTCAATACAGCAATTGAAGGGGCGCTTAAGAAGGCGCTTTCGGATCGGGTTGTCGCAGGCGCAGTCGCGACAGTTTCTGGAGAGACAGGGAGTGGCGCGGTCGGTGGCGGGGCGAGTGACGCCGCTTTGCAGGCTGCTCTCTCTGACCGGGAAGCCAAGATTGTTGCGCTGATGGCCGATCTCGATGCTTTGAAGGCTCACGTGGACTCGCACGGCGCACCAGTGGCCAGCGGCGGGAGTGGAGACGGCGCCGATTCCGGAGAGTTGAATAGTCTGAAAGCTCGTGTGAGCGAGTTGCAGGCGAAACTGGCGGAGTACGAGATCATTGAAGACGATATTGCGGATCTCTCGCTCTTTAAGGATGAAAACAAGAAACTCAAAGATGAAGTCGAGCGTTTAAAGGCGGCCGCTGAAACTGCAAAGACGCAGATTCAATCGGTGCAGGCGAGTGTTGCTGCACCTGAAGTGAAGTCGAAGATTAAGACAGAGGCAGAATCTCCACTCAAATTTGAAAAGTCAGACAAGTTTGAGCTCGATCCAGCCGACGATGTGATGAAGGAGTTTGCTCAAGCATTGGCCGTTCAGTCGGGCGAACCTCTTGTTGAAGTCGAGAATGCGACTGCCGCTGATGCTCAGGTTGATGTACCGGTTTCGGAGCCAGTTGAGCCGGAGCCAACGGCGGAACCGCTTGCTCCCGTCGTGGATATTCCGGTGGTTGAGCCTGAAACGACATTGGTGGTCTCACACCCCGATGCACCTGTTCAGGATCCACAGGCTGCCATTGACGCTCTTTTGAACCAGGTCGATACCGATAAAATGATCAGCGAAGCTGAATCACTTTCAGAATCAGTTGATTCGGGAGATTCAGAATCGTCGGTGCTTGACGATGGTGTCGATACGGACAAGTTAATGGCTGAGATGGGAATTGAAAGCGAAGAGCCGAAGGCGCCGACTCCTGCTGCAGCGGCGGCCTCCGAGCGGGTACCTGCTCCGGCACCAGCGGTCACGGCCGTCGCCGATTCTAGTCATCACATGGAGCTTTCTGACGTGCCCGTTGACGATTTACTGGCTGAATTTAAAGACACCGATTTTTCTGCGACAAAAGCCGATGAAAAAAAGGGGGAGTAAAATGAGAAGGTCTATATTCTTAGTAGGATTCGTGACCTTATTGCTGCCTCTGTCGTCGAATGCGGCAGTTCCGAGAAGGCTGAATGCGGCTCCGAATGAAAAAGGCATTTTGGCCATGTTGGAGTTACCGCTTGAGTCGCGCATGAAGGCTCTGCGGGCGGCTGGTCCTGCGGGGTATAAAAATCTGCGGACCGTGATGTTTGATCCAAAATCGAAAATTGAGACGCGGTGGCGGGCGACGATGGCGATTGGCCGTCTGGGGGGGCGTTTGAGTCTGCCCGAGCTTGAACGCGCAAAAGCAGCGGAAGTTTGGGAGCTCAGAAGTGCGGCGTTGTTGGCGGCAGCGCGTTTTGACCGCGAGACGGCGGCGAAGTGGGCGCGGGAACTTTTAAAAGACAAGGCCTTACTCGTTCGGCTATCGGCCGTTCAAACAATTCAAAATCTCGATGATCGAACGGCTATTCCCTATCTTTGGGCGCAACTTGAGAGTCAGCACAACTTTAAACGTGGGCAGAGCCTCTTTATTCGTCGTCGCATTGTCGAGGCTCTGGCGCGAC
>JAEUWE010000005.1 GCA_016791465.1 Pseudobdellovibrionaceae bacterium | reverse complement strand
TGCGCCGGCATTTGGTGCCAGCTTGGATCGAATGTCAGTCGGTGCGACGTCGCTACCATTGGCCGTGGGCCTGATCTTGATGATGTATCCTCCACTCGCGAAAGTTCGGTATGAGGAGTTGGGTTCTGTCTTCGCAAATAAGCGTGTTTTGGTTTTATCGCTTGTGCAGAATTGGCTTCTCGGACCGGTCCTCATGTTCGCGCTGGCGATCGTCTTCCTGTCGGATTATCCCGAATATCGAACGGGGTTGATTTTGATCGGACTCGCTCGTTGTATCGCCATGGTCATTGTTTGGAATGATCTGGCAGGAGGGAGTCGCGAGTACTGTGCGGGCCTCGTCGCGTTGAACTCGCTCTTTCAGATTTTCACGTACCCGTTTTTAGCTTACTTTTTCCTATCGGCTTTGCCGCGCTGGATTGGGCTCGAGACTGTCGAAATCGACATTGCGGTTTCCGATGTGGCGATGGCGGTATTGACCTATCTTGGCCTGCCATTTTTTGCTGGATACTTCAGTCGCCGACTGCTGATCAAGTATAAAGGCCGCGCATGGTTTGAAGAGAAGTTTATTCCCCGTATCTCGCCGCTGACGTTGGTTTCGTTGCTGTTTACAATCGTGATCATGTTCTCCCTTAAGGGTGATCGGATTGTTGAATTGCCACTCGATGTCTTGCGGGTTGCGATTCCGCTGATGATCTACTTTATGCTCATGTTTCTTCTTTCTTTCTTCATGAGTAAAAGAGCGGGAGCTGACTACGAGAAAGCGGCAACGTTATCGTTCACCGCGGCATCGAATAATTTTGAACTGGCGATCGCCGTTGCGATCGCCACTTTCGGAGTGCATCATGGTGCAGCCTTTGCCGCCGTTATTGGTCCGCTGGTTGAAGCTCCGGTTCTGATCGTGCTTGTTTCTGTTTCGCTTTGGTTGAAGTCGAAGTTTTTTGGAGAGGTTCGGCATGTCTAAACCAGTTCACATCCTTTTTCTCTGCGTGGCCAATTCGGCGCGAAGTCAGCTTGCGGAAGGCTTGGCGAAGTCGATCTTCAAGAAAGGTGCGGTGGTCGAGAGTGCGGGCTCGGCTCCCTCTGGAGTTGTGCAGCCGTGGGCAATTAAGGTCTTGCAAGAGGAGAGGATTGATATCGCGTCAAATCACTCAAAGGCGATCTCTGAGCTTCAACCTGAGTTCTTGGCGAAACTCGACTTTGTGATTACGCTTTGTGTCGATGAGATCTGCCCGGTTCTTTCGGTTCCAGCTGTGCGCTTGCACTGGCCGATCAATGATCCTGCAGCCGCTTCTGAAGAGGGAAAGCCGCAGGCTTTTCGAGCGGCGCGAGAAGAAATCCGTTCGCGCCTTTTGAAATTGAAGGACGAGATACTTTAGTTTCGGCCAAAGACGGGATTTGCCTCGTCAGTTCCATCGACATACCAGTACTCAGCGGTACCGCCGATTCCGGACCATGTTGAAAGGTCAAAACTAGCCGACGCGTTTGCCGAAGCCGGAATTGAATAGACTTTCACTGCTTGGCGTTGCCAGAGCCAGTTCAGAGAAAAACCAGCCGTGATGCGCTCGATGTTCGCGTTTCCAATAGCAAAGTGGACGCTGTTCGTTCCATACACTTTTCCAAGGCCCGTGTTCGTGTTGTAACAGAAGGCCGTCCCCTCGTCGGCACCAATTCCTTTGATATTGAACGGATTGACGTCGCCGTAGTTGTTGTAAACTGCACGTGCCATAAAGCTGACGAGACGTCCCTGGCGATTGCGCTGAGAAAAATGAGTGTCGGTAATGACGTGCTCCATGAACGGAGGCACGAGAGTTTGACGGTCCAGATCCACGTACTGGGCCGTGGGATCCTTCATTGCAAGTTCGGAGGTCACCAGCGACGACTTTTTGCTCGGATTATACTTCGCCGTAAAGTCGATGCCTCCGAGCAGCGCCATGCCGGCGCTGGTTCCGCCCATTGGGACACGGCGCACGTGAAGAGCGTAGTCGAGAGCTGTTTCAAGAGGAGTTCCCTCAATCATCGCGAGATAGATCGACTGGTCGCCTCCATCAAAGAAGATGAGCTCCGCATTGCGAACAGCCGTCGCGGCTTCAGGAGACAGCGCATCGGCGGCCTTGACCAGCGGGATTGTGGTGACGGAGTCGACTTTCGGTAGGCCGTGGTTTCCGGAGTCATCAAAGATCCAGGATTCATAGGTTCCGCGTCCAGAGTCGGGACGAATGATGACAACGTCGCCACCGCCCGACGCATTCAGCAGGTGTTTCCATCCGTCCACCCAAAGATCATCGCTCGCTCCACCGGCCAAGCAGAGGATGGGCTGAGTCGTGACGGTTACATCGGAAGCGTTGCCCTTGCTGTAGATCTTTGCCAGCGCCGTTTGCGAAAGAACCAAAGTGCATGTGATGAGGCTGATATTCAGCTTTCTGTATATTTGTCGCATGGTTGACGGCTCCTTGGCGAAGGTGTGACAGCGAAGGACAGACAAGGCAAGAGGGTGCTGGGCCAAATATAAAAATGAGTCGTCGACATCGTCGGCTGGAGGCCGAACGCGCCTCTTGGCGATAAAAGTCTTAGGGCGGCGACTTCTGCGTCGTACTGCATAGAATCGAGAGTCCTGCCAGCGCGGCTCGTACACGCCGTCTGAGAGCTTCGTCGTTGTCGAGTTGAGTCGTCTTGGATGGCATAAATTTCACTCGGAGGCTGCTCATGACATTTGGTAAGCCGACTGCAGCAATAAGAAATCGGAACGCGTGGTCCTTTGCACCAGA
Source organism: Pseudobdellovibrionaceae bacterium (assembly GCA_016791465.1). Taxonomy (GTDB): domain Bacteria; phylum Bdellovibrionota; class Bdellovibrionia; order Bdellovibrionales; family JAMPXM01. Next base: position 4,104 of record JAEUWE010000005.1, on the reverse strand, counting down.
AGGATAGTTGTTCACTTCAAAATAGGCTGTGATGGCATCTTGCAGGATTGCGAAGTGCTGGGTGAAGTTTGACTTTAAAAAGTGTACGACATTTTTCTCGTGCGAGAGTGAGTCGGCCAGCAGGTGCAGCAAAGACTCGCTGTGGTCTCGTGAAAAGCACGCCATTCGGAAGAGGATCTCTTCGAGTCCGTTGTCTTGCGATCGGTGACTTTCAAGATCCAAGATGAAAGGTGTGTATGCCTCGTCGAGTAGTCTCTTGATGAAGTTGTCTTTGTTTCCGAAGTGGTAGTTGAACATGCCGAGGTTGACGTTTGCTTTCTTTGTAACATCGCGAACGGAGAAGGTGGAGAGTCCGCCCTTTCTCAAAAGAAGGGCGCCGGCGCGAAGCATTTTCTTGTCTAAATCATTGGATTTACGTGCCATTCCTGTCTCCCAGAGGTTCTCATAATTATACATCTGTATAAATATATTGCAATGATAACTATACGACTGTATACTAATAAAAATGGAGAGTCTATGAACACACATGATGCAATGCTGAGTCGGATCGAAGGGGTTTCCATTGGCCGGAAGAACTTGATTGCCGGATTTTGGGCCATGGCCGCGTTTATGTTTCTGGGTTTCGTCTTGGTTTATCTTCGCGACTTCGCCCCGGGTGCAGCGGATTGGGCAGCCCAGTACGGAACCGGACGTCATTTTGAAACTCGTCTCGCTCATGTTCACGGGACGCTATTTGGATTTCTTAACGTCGTTGTTGGCTATCTTCTGTTTCACGTTGAGATCTGTAAGAAAGGAGCAAGGATCATTTCATTGGCGGCGTTGCTCGGGCTGCTGATGCCAGTTGGGATTCTTGGCGAGGTTCTGCTCGGTCTCTCGCCGATCTTTGTGCTTGTTGGCGCGACCAGTATGACATTTTCGATGTTTCTCTTTGGATTGGCACTTTTTAAACATCGAAACGTTCAAGAGGGCGGGTGAGGTATGTCGATCTACGCAAAGCAAAGGAAATGGCGATATGTCTTGGCCGGGTTCTTGGCTGTTTTTGGCATAGCGACGCTAAAAGAGGGAGCCGCTGTCCTGTTCTTTGATTCGGTGGCTAGAGCTGAAGCGGGAAACTACGTTCCGTTTGTTCTCTGGTTTAACTTTCTAGCGGGCTTTGCCTATGTCGTCGTGGCTCTGGCTATAGCTCGTGGAGCTGAGTGGGGTAGAAGTGGAGCCGCATTTATTGCTGGAGCGACCGCCATCGTCTTTGTTGCATTTGGTCTTCACATTCTCAGTGGCGGTCTCTATGAGATGAGGACTTTGATTGCGATGAGTCTTCGAACCTCGATTTGGCTGTTTGCTGTATTTGCGTTGCATCGATGGGCGTCAAAGGCGCCAGTGGCGACTTCAATAAATAGAGTGCCATAGCGCTGATCGCCTACTGATCAGCGCTACTGTCGGCGAAGCTAAACTAGTCGACTTGAATCCAAGTGTTTTCGACGCCGTATTGGCGAACGAGACGGTTCACGATGAACGCGTTATCGGGATGTAAGCGAACGCAGCCGTGTGATGCCCGCTGACCGAGATACTTCCAGTTGCTGCGCATCGTGCCGTGGATGGCGAAGCCGCCCTCGATGAAAACAGCATAAGGCATGTTGCCGAGCCCCATGTAGTCGCCGCCTGGGAACTTTCGCGATGAGTACTTATCGTAGATGCGTCCATTTGGGTGTTTATCAAAGTCAGGAGTACCGTGGCCTGGAGCGCCAGTTGAAACGAGGAACTCGGCGTGCGGATTGCCGTTCACATAGACATCCATGCGCTGATCGGATTTGCGAACGCGGATGTACACGGCGCAAGATGAGCGGTAGCAGCTGTTTCCGAACAGAGCCATCGGGCGATCGCCGAGAATTCGCGAATCGAAACGGAACCCTTCGCCGAACTCAGCATCGAGCTCTTTCAACTGCTCTTCAATATCCGGAGCAAATGGATCGAGTTCGTCGTCGTCCGTTGCCACTTCGGCGTTGACGGCGGCGTTTGCGTTCTGAAGTTCGCCATCGGCAAGGGCTGGAAGCGCGAAGCTCATGGCAATCAGAAGGATTGAGAGAAACTGTTTTTTCATAGAGGCTCACATTTTAGGTTAAGAGGGGTTAATCGGTCCCCCAAGCGAGTAACCGAGGCATTGGCCTGGCGGCAAGGTCCGGCGGTCGAATATAATTTTGATAGGCCGGAGACCGCGCGCCACCGAGTACAAACTGGCCCACTTCCGTGTGGGTTTCGATCGAGATCGGGAGCTGGCGGGATGGAGTCGGCCTGCTCTGCAGCATTTTTATGAAAATCCACACGATGGTGTGCCAGTTTGGGAGGAACTCAGGGACGATAGAACCACCGGAGGTCGTTATGCGCGTCTTGAAAAGTGTCGTGATACTACTGTCGATTGTTCTGGGGGGAGTATTCTCCGTGGGTGCGGAGGGGGCCGTGACGTCGGAGGTCGATCAGGCGTTTGATAAGTTAATGGCTCTCAACAAAATGCGTGAAGGTTTGGCGGCGACTTTGGATGGCCGAAAAGAGCCGATTACGGAAGAGACGTTCAAACAGGTTTGTATGCCGGTCGGAAAAGCTTTGAAGGAATGGGCGACGAAAGCGGGCTATGAGGCAAGCCAAGTTGCGCTGAAGAGTCGCAATCCATCGAATGCGCTGGCGGCTGCAGATGAGCCTGTTTTTGCGAAATTTGCTGCGGACCCGAAGCGCCAGCGGCTTGAGCAGGTGGTCGAGAGCGGAGGGCGCTCGGGCGTTCAGCTTTATGCGCGAATACCGGTCGTTGCCGCGTGCTTGCATTGTCATGGCGGCGAAGCCGCGCGGCCTGAGTTCATAAAAGAAAAGTATAGGGCCGATAAAGCGTTTGGGTTTAAAGTCGGCGACCTTCGTGGCCTGTACTCGGTCTTTCTTCCGAAAAAGTAGTGTGGGGGCTGACGGTGTATTCAAAGATCACAGAGAAGGTTTCGCTCGGATACTCGATACTTCGCAGTGCGAACTATGCCCTCCAGGGCGTGCTCTTGCCGTGGGTTGACGTTTTGGCGACCGGACGGCGACGGGACGTTCCTCGGGATTACGTTCAGCATTTGTGGCAGGCCCTGCCGAAGATTCGCGCGTTACTCGAGCGCGATGCGAAGAATATTTCAGAGGGTCTCTATCCGGTCGAGGTGCTTCGACCGGAGGGGCCTCTTGAGCATGGACTCAGACTTCCGTTTGTCTATTTGGACGCGTTTCGCTCGGCCCAGAGGCGAAATAAAAAAGAGACGAAAGTCTTCGATGCTTCGGCTGATGAGCTTTTAGAGGATGTGCCGGAGTACTATCGGCGGAACTTTCACTTTCAATCGAATGGATATCTCGGGAAGAGTTCGGCTGATCTCTATGAGCATCAGGTTGAGATCTTGTTTTCGGGGGCGGCGGATGCGATGCGCAGACTCTTGATTCCGTCACTTAAGAAGCATTTTGCACATGCCGGCGATGGCACCGGGCTGCACTTCCTTGAGATTGGCTCGGGGACGGGGCGGCTCACGCGGTTCATTGCACTTGCGTTTCCAAAAGCCCACATCACCTGTGTTGATCTGAGTTCCTTTTATTTGAAAGAGGCACAAGTGCGTCTCGGTTCGTTTCATCGCATCGACTACATGCAGGGAAAAGGCGAGGCACTGCCGCTTGTCGATGGTACTTTCGACGCGGTTTTCTCGTGCTTCTTGTTTCACGAACTTCCGAGCGATGTGCGAGTGGCAATGATCAAAGAGGGGAAGCGATTGCTTAAGCCGAATGGTCTTTATGGGATGGTGGATTCGCTGCAGTGGGATGATGACTCAGAGTTCAACTGGGCGCTTGAGCAGTTTGCAAAAGACTTTCACGAGCCGTTTTATAAGGACTATACGAAAAAACCGCTGGAGGCCTTGTTGAAAGAGGCGGGCTTCTCCGACGTTCAGGCCGAGATAGGCTTTCTTTCGAAGGCGGTCACGGGCGTCATTTCGCAAAAATAGAAGATAACTCGGTCTATTGACAGGGAAGTGCATTAGGGTTGGCCAGTTGGAGGCCGACGTTGAAAACCATAGGGCTCGTTCTGTTCTGTTTGCTTGGACT
>JAEUWE010000514.1 GCA_016791465.1 Pseudobdellovibrionaceae bacterium | reverse complement strand
GAGCGAGCGGCTCTCTGTGCGCTCATTTTCGATCTTCAAACGACGATCCACGACCCCTCCCGGTTGCTGACTCATGAAAAGAGTTCAAGCCATGGGCCCGCATGGAGAGTCGCTGTTTAAAACTTAGACGTTTGAAATCATTGGCATTTTTTGAATTTCGGCGGCCCGTACTGATGTCTGAGCCGCGCAAAATCGGCACCGACAGCGGGGGGAGCGCCGTGCAGCGGCAGTTCGCTCGATGTCGCTGGCCCGACGCAGATTGTCGCTTTTCGGAGGAATCCGCGTACGCGCTCCAGCAGAGGATGGCGAGCTTAAGACAGTATTAAACGACCGTATTCGTTTAAGAATTTCGAGTTGATCGGACGTTCCGGCTAGCCATGTGGCTCCGACTTTGACAGCATTGAAGTGTTCAGTTCTGGTTTGTCGCCGGGACGAGAGAAAGAGAAGTTCGTATGGGACCTGAGACTTTTGAGCTGCGGACTGTTGGTGAAGGCGTCCAAGAAGGAGTAACCCAAGCGGTGAATGACCATAAAACATCTGAGAAAAAAACGGATAAAAAGAAGATCCGCGTCCTTGTCATCGAGGACGAGGCCGATATTCGTCGTATTCTGAAAGACCTCTTGGAGTCTCAAGAGTTCGACGTTGTGGATCTTCCTTCGGGGCATGCAGTTTTATATCAAATCGAACTGCACCGGCCAGATGTGCTACTTGTCGACCAAATGATGCCAGGAATTACCGGCACTGAAATTGTCGCCGAAGTGCGGAAAGATGCGAACAATAGCCAACTGCCGATCATCATGGTCACAGGCCTCAGCGGCGAGGACGATAAAGTTCGCGCACTTGACCTCGGCGCTGATGACTACATCACCAAGCCCTTTCTTCCCAAAGAGTTGGCGGCACGGATCAATGCGCTTGTTCGTCGAACAGCGGCGCGTGAGCTTGCAAGCCAAAATGAAGCCCGTGAACTGATTCGCGGCGGAATTCGTATCGACCTTGTATCGCATCGCGCATTCATCGCTGACGAAGAGGTGAACCTCACGCTGACGGAATTCAAGATCCTTCGTGAGCTCCTCAAGCAGATGGACCATGTTCTGACTCGCGAGCAACTGCGCGAGCGCGCTCTTGAGAGCGTCAACGTCACCGACCGTACGATCGACGTGCACATGGCCTCGCTTCGTAAGAAACTTGGAGCCGAGGGCGACATTATAGAAACGGTTCGCGGCGTCGGATATCGCCTTTCTCGCTAAGCGGAACTCCATTCAAACAAAAGACGAGGGACGGGGGGATTTCTCATCCGCCCCGCCATGTCGATAGGTCTTTCGATAGGTCACTCGAGGTGACCAGCAGGCACTAGATCCCGCGATCGCGGACGGCCCGGTGGGTGTTAACTCTTCTTCCGAGTCTCCTGGCTTCTTGTGCCAGCGCTACTCCTGCTCATGCAGTTTGGCTCGACTCTCTTCGCCTGCCGTTTTGCGACAGGCTATTTCCCTATAGAGCATAGCCTGTGCCAGCCTTCCGTCGGGGCCATTCCGCTCCCATTTTCACGGTTTGTGGCGCCATCGATGTATAAGTTCAAACGTAGAGCATTTCCGCTTCAGCCATAACGTGTGCTTATGGATCGATTAGCGGGGAGTAAGAGAAGTTTTGACACTGGCGGTGTCGGTCTGCGCGACAGTCCTGAAGTTTTTGCGAGCGCGAGTGCCGCTCTGGGGCTCGTTCTTAGGGATTCCGGCAGCGCCGTCCCGTTTCAGCCATTGCGTCCACATCGATCTCAAAAAAGTCGGTGCCGCCGAGGGTGTAGGCGACGCGTTGGCCGGGTTTATACTCGTCCTTCATCGCATCGGTTGTGATGGCGATATGCAAAGCCAAACCAAAGATATCCTCGGAATCGTAATGCAGGGTCACTGTGTCAAACTGTACAGAGGCGGTCTCGCTTTTGCCGCAGTCGAACGGACCTGCATTGCACCCCATATCGGAACATTGAAGGCTCCACTGCGCATTGAGAACTGGTTTTCGGTTGATCGAGTCCGAGAACTCGATTTTCTCTTTTACGACGAGATCTTTTCCCTGGGGGGCCAATTCGATATCAGTGGCTGAGCTTCGGTGGATTCTCTTAACTTCATTTTTGAGCTCATCGACAAATACAAAATCAGTAATGCCTGTCTGTTTGCCTTCCACTGCCTTCGTTTGATTGTCCAATCCTCCGTCGCAGGCGATCGCCCATCGGCAACTGGGTAGCCGAACCGCAGCACTCAACGCGACGCAGTTCTTGAGCATCGCCGCCGGCAACTTGTAGTTGAGATTCGTATCCCACCGAATGGGCTGGTCGACCTCTAGCGGTTGCTTCGAGGCCGGGCATTCGGTCAACGCTGTCTGCGGTTTATCGAGACTTGGGTTCCAATAGAGAACCGACTTTCGCGTGGAGCCTTTTCGGCATGCCGCATGAAAGCTTGGAGCATGTGGTATTTCAGAGATCTCGGCAAAAAGCGTCTCATCGTTTGCGCACTTCAAGTTCATTGCTTCCGCAATCGGGCGAAGATGCTTCACGTCGACCTGTTTGGCTGTGCCAGTGAGCTTGCCTTTGAGTCCGTCCGCAATCGCTCGACTCATCAAAGCAAAGCCGGCTTGTCCGGTGCCGGCGAAAGCTTCTGCGAAGTTTATGTGAGTCGCCCGTCGGGGCGGCTCCCATGCAATGACAAGACGAAGGTATTCGAGAGCGGTCTTCTTCATCCCGAGTTCCGTCATCAGTAAAGCGGTGTTGCGCATGAGCTCGATCGGCGCATGTTGCAAATGAATGCAATGGGCGTCATTTCGCAGCCAGCACGCCATATCCAGATTCGACCTATCGATGGTTTTCCGACAATTCTGTTCACCCACGATTTCAGATCGGAAATAACTCAATACTCTCTTGGCCTCGCTTGTTCGGCCCTTGGCATACTCGAGCTTTGCCTTCTCGTATGCTACCTTCACGACATCGAGACATATCTGGATATCTTGCGCGCGTAGATCGTGAGGAGCATAGGAATTCATATCGGCTTGAACAATGAAGTCGCGATCTGCGATGAGTTTCGCGAGGTCC
>JAEUWE010000487.1 GCA_016791465.1 Pseudobdellovibrionaceae bacterium | reverse complement strand
CCGACTCCCAGCAAAGTCCCGATTCTCTCTTCCACGATCTTGGCGGCGCCGAAGGTGTTGAAGCACTCGTTCGAGAGTTCTATCACCAAATGGATACGCTTCCGGAAGTAAAACCCATTCGCGCCATGCACCCCGAAAACCTCGATGTCGCGATCGAGAAACTCTATTTTTTCTTATCGGGCTGGATGGGCGGACCGCAGCTCTACTGGGAAAAGTATGGCCACCCCAGGCTTCGCATGCGGCATCTCCCCTTTCCAATAGGCCCAAGTGAGCGAGACCAATGGCTTCTCTGCATGGCCAAAGCGCTTGAGGTTCGCGGTGTCGACCAGGCCAAAGCAAAGTTCCTGATGGCCGCCCTCCACCGCGTGGCCCATCACATGATCAATACCCAAGACGGCTCAGGAGATGGCACAAACACTCCCTAACACCTCGACGAATGGCGTGATCGAAATCTAGCCTTGTGAGCACGATTTCAAACGAGCCACTCTAGAGAGATGAAACCTCTCATCTCAACACTTTCCAAAGTCTCATTGTCCTTCCTAACTCTCGCCACCATCAGCTGCTCATCAACACCAGAAAAAGGCGCCGGTCGACAGCCCGCCAATACCTCTGCAGAATGGGCCCTGGCTTCGATCAATCTGCACACCGAGGTCCTCACTGGCCACTGCGACCTCACCCCAAGCCGCATCCTTCACCACTCACGTTCGAAACCACAGACCGTTTTCTTTGAAGGGCTCCTTCGTGGACGAACAGGGCGCAATGAGGGATGTCAGCTGACCTCCAACCGCTTCGGACCCGATGGCACCGGGGTGATTATTTCCGGGAACTACTCACCACAAGTTCCAGAACGCATGGCGGTCACTGTTAAAATTGGCGATCTGCTCAATGTCGACAATCACGACGACGATCGCTCACTCTCCGAGCGACAATTCGAGGATATCGATTCAAGTGAGTACGGAACCGTAAAGTTCCGCGCCGACGCCACCACGGAACTGGTCGCGCTATGCACGCCGGTCACAGCCAAAGGGCTCTGGGGCTTGGGCTCAAGACAGGTCACTTGCTCGTTCACGGGCGGAGCCGGCTCCGTCACACTGAGAGAACAATAAACCCGACGCCAATAGCGCCGGGTCCATCCGCCGATCGGACTCTTCCGCCTCGGCAAAAACCCACACGATAGTGGGCCAATTTAATCAGGGAACAACTTCGCCGAGATAGCGGAAGCCCACAATCACCGTCTGCACCTGTGCATCGCGCGAAGCATCTTGGTGGTTGTACGCAACATGATAACGGAACTTATCCGTCTCAAGCGGTTTGTATTCAAGCGCAAGTGATGTCGTCCAGTACTGAATCGGGTTGCGATCGCCACCAGCTGTTGCGGCCAATACGTTCTCCGAGTTCTCATGCTTCAAAATCGCAGCAAAGTCTTTTGACGGAGCATACTTGAGCGATGCCACTGCCGAACGGGTTTCGATGGTATTGCCAACCGTGTAGGCTCCTTTCATATAGAGGTTCTGCAACCAATCGAACTCAAAATCAAAAGCCTCATACCCAAGCTTCGTTCCAAGGGCATAGTACTGCTTTCCGTTTGATGTTCCGACAGATGGCTCAGCCATGTAATGCGCAAGGAAGTTCATCCAGCCACCTTCGCCAAACGAACCCTTCCACCCACCACCAAATGCGGTTTTTGTCTGAGCGCCGTTTGTTCCAACCGCTTCGATCTCTGACGTGTTAGTTGAAAACACATCAAATCGCTGACCGTTGGCATTGTAGCTCGCCATTGCGCCAAGCTGCCACAGAAGTGGTGAAGTCTCGGTTCCCGCTTTTGATAAGAAGTAGTATTCGCCAGGGTTCTTTGCCGACTCAAAGCCACCGATCGGAGCGATGATCTTACCGCCGGTCACGATCATTTCACCCAAGGTGTGCGTGAGGTAGGCGAAGTCGATAAACTTGTTCTGCCCAGAGTCCGTCGCCGCAACATCGGCCGAAGACGCGTTGTCGGCCTTTAAACGGGTGCGATAGGCAATCGTCTCGCTCAAGTTCCCTTTCATATCCACGCGCATGCGATAGATGCGAAATACGGCGTTGTCCTCGCCAAGTCCTAAGGTCGTCGCGGCTGCATTTGGATCCACTGATTGATAGTCCGCGCGAGCATCCAACGTGATCGACGCTCGTGCCGCCGTGCCGACTAAACTCGCCAAAATCAAAGCTGCACAACTCAACTGATGACGTACCGTCATAACTGCCCCCATATTATAGTGATCGATAACGAATCACAGCCCGCAGGCTAAACCAAATCAACTTAATTTATCTTGATCCGAATCAATATCGGAGATCGGTTCGCGGCGACATCGACTGTGTCTGCGAAAAGAAGAGCGCGATCACTTGCTGCGCCTCAGCAAGACTCTTCACGACACTCATCTTTGCTTCAAGAGCGTGGCCAAATTCAAGCCACGGGCAGGCGTTCTTTAAAAAGAACCGAAGCTTGCGAATGAGAAGATCCTCTCCCCATGGTAGCTCCGCTAAAATCGCGATGAGCTTGAGCACCGCGCGACCGAATTCCTGTCCTTCCTCTTCTCGTGTCTCAGGCGCGCGCTCTCCCTCTCGACCAATCGGCGCAGGCCATCCGAGCCGTTCACCCACTTGCCAGAGAAGCCAAGGTCTTGCCGTCAACGCGCGTCCCGCCATCACAGCGTCACATCCCGTTTCATCCAACATCCGAAATACATCATCGGCTTGCTGAATATCACCATTGCCGATAACCGCGACCGGCACAACATGACGCAGATCATGTATCATCGACCAATCGGCTGAGCCTCGCCGCTTCTGTTCAGCCCGACGCGGATGAAGTGTCAGCCATTCCGCACCGGCCTCAACCAAACCTTCGGCAAAGCGAAAAAGAACGTCCGTACCCGCATCCGCCGCCCGAAGTTTCACCGACACCGGCAAACGCGTGTGCCGCACCGTCATCGCCACCACATCCCGCGCGTACTGCGCATCGCCCATGAGTGCGACACCGTAGTTATGCGACAGTGCCTTTCGCACCGGGCACCCCATATTGATATCAATCCCCGATGCGCCCCACTCTTCGTCAAGGCGCTTCACCGACCGTGCGATTTCGCTTTCGTCGTTACCCAAAATCTGCGGCACCAAATCAGTCTCGGAGGGGTGCCGCGAACACTCAGGAACTCGAGCAAAAACTTCGTGTGGAAGCCGGCGGGAGTTAAGCATCTCGGTTGGCCAAATGGTGCGGGCACCGGGAGGCATGTAGCTCTTTAAAAGCAAGCGAAAACCCACGTGGGTCAGGCCCACCATGGGGGCAAGACAGAGCGGAAAATTCACCTCGCCTCTTAAGATTGGACGCTCAAGCATGACCTTGTCTTGACCGTCTCATCACTCAGTGTCAAAAACCTTTTGTGGAAATAAAACCTCTTGGGATCTTATGCGGCGGTCAGCTGGCTCGAATGATGGCTCTTGAAGCGCATCGGCTTGGCATCGCGGTCAAAATTCTCTGTGCAAGTGCTGCCGAGCCCGCAGCCCAAGTCGCCCCTTTTGTGCTCGGCGACCCAAATCAGCTCAGTGATCTTTTACCCTTTTTAAGTTCCGTTCGCGTCGCCACCTTTGAAAGCGAGTTCTACGATTCAGCTGTAATCGAAACGGCGTCGAGAAAATGTGGCACACAGGTCTTTCCTCAACCAGGCCTTATGGGCTTGATTCAGGATCGCCTCACTCAAAAAGAATTACTTGATCGCTACGACATCCCCACTTCACCCTGGCGCCCCGTCAGTTCACCCCAAGATGCCGTCGTCGCCTATATCGCGATGAATGGGCGAGCCGTCTTTAAAAAGCGGCGTTTTGGATACGACGGCTATGGTACTTTCGTTGTGAAGTCTGAAAACGAACTCAGTGCGCTCTCGCTCCAAATGGCGGCGCCCGGCATGATTGCCGAGCGTTTTGTTCGCTTCACACGCGAGATCGCAACTGTTGCCGTGCGCGACCAAAAAGGCACTGTCTTCTTTTATCCCTTTGTTGAAACCAAACAAAAAGACGCGCGCTGCCTTTGGGTCAATGGCCCGATCAAAGAAACAAAGGCACTGAAGACGCTGAAAGCACGGATCACCACTCTTTTAAGCAAAGAGAACTACGTTGGCGCGATCGGCATTGAACTCTTCGACTCAGAAGAGGGCCTCATGGTGAACGAGCTCGCCCCGCGCGTACACAACACCGCTCACTATACGCAGAATGCTTTTCACATGAGCCAATTCGCCGCTCACATTTTGGCGGTCAGCGGCGAACGTTTGAGCGAACCAAGCCCACTCGCTCGCGGTTTTGCAATGTGGAATCTTTTGGGATCTCAAGCGAGAGAACTTAGCGAAATCCATCCACCGATGATGGAGTCCGGCGCTTTTTTTCACTGGTACGGAAAAATTGAGAGTCGCCCCGGCCGCAAGCTTGGACATATCAACGCAATCGGCAAAAGCCCAAGCGACGCCCTCGCTTTGGCAAAAAAGATGGCGACAAAGGCCGCTCGCCAGCTGAAATACTAGATTAAAGACGACGAGGAGACCCCACGTGAAAGCCAAAGTGACAGCTAAAGCCAAGGCAAAGCCCGCGCAAAATCGAGGACCATTCATTGGAATCGTGATGGGAAGCGATAGCGATTGGCCCGTCATGGTCGGAGCTCACGAGGTCTTAAAAGAATTCGGCATTGCGCACGAAGTCCGTGTAATCTCGGCTCACCGCACACCTCAAGCCATGCTCGACTATGCGACATCGGCCTCCGATCGCGGCCTCCGCGTGATCATCGCCGGCGCCGGCGGTGCGGCTCACTTACCGGGAATGATCGCCTCGGCAACGGTTCTCCCGGTGATCGGGGTTCCCGTGAATATCACCGCTATGGATGGAATCGACGCGTTTCTCTCGATCGTCCAAATGCCAAAAGGTGTACCGGTTGCAACCGTCGGAATCGATAACTCTCGAAACGCGGGCCTCTTGGCCACTCGCATTCTTGCGCAAAGTGGCGATGCTCTCGCAGAGACGCTTCGAAAGAAGCTTTCAGCATTCGCCAAGACTTCAGCAAAGAAAGTTAAAACAGCCGATCGTAAGCTCGCTCGCATGCGAAAAAAGTAAGCGTCATCTTGCTCACTGGTGCCAAAACCATCCACTCCAGGCTGGCATCAACGCTGCAACTCCGATGAGGAAAACAGCGTCGGTGTCACTTGCCCACCGATTGCCACATCAGGAGCAACACATGATTCGTCTCTTCGCATTTCTATTGCTGTCATTTAACTTGAATGCGTTCGCAGCTGTCGACTGCCAGTATGACTGGAACGGAGACGACCTTGCCTGTCTGTTTTCAAACCCGCGCTATTGCGAATACGATTGGAATGGTGACAAGCGCGCTTGCGCTCTTTCCGCACCGGCATACTGCCAGTATGATTGGAACGGAAATAAACCAGCCTGCCTAGGCGCAAGTCCCCAGTATTGCGAGTACGACTGGAATGGCGACAAGCTCGCCTGCTTTCAAAGCAACCCAAGCTATTGTCAGTACGATTGGAATGGAGACAAACTCGCATGCTATGGCACACAGCCAAGCTACTGCCAGTACGACTGGAACAAAAACAAGGGCGCCTGCGCTCCTCGCGCCATCACTGCCGAAGTTTACTACTGTGCGAAAATAGATAAGACAAACTGCCTTTGACGCAAGGGTCGCGCCGCCCGATCAGGTTTTGTTTAACACGATCTCGCGGCTGAGTCCGATCTGTTCCCCACCCACTGCGAGGCGCCTGGTATCGCTATCGTCTCGCAGTGGGTGCGTGCGTCGCTCCCTCACATTTTTTGGTCCTAAAGCAGATCATAGGCTATCACCACACAACAATTCATCATTTCTTGTCCCAAAAAAAAGCGAGCGTTTTCGCGTCCTTTCTCAACTCAAAAACCTTCTCTCCCGAGACTTCTTATACATGGTATATGGCAATTTACGGCCGCTCATTGCTTCACTGATTGACTTCTCGATGGACTAAAAATAGACCCTCGGTCACCACGAAAAGTGCGACTTCAAAGAAAGGAAACTCATGAGAAAAAAACAGCCCTCCCTTCATGGCTTTCCAAAAAAAGAGCGCGTCTTTTCACCAGGCCGCAGAACGACAAGGGCCTCGCGTCAGTATCGTCCGGTCGCGACAAAAGAGGCCATGCACCTGGTCTTAAGAAGCGACCGCGCGCGAGGGGGAAAATCACTCCTAAAATACGACCACGTCGTGAGAAGGATAATCGCGAAGCTCTCCAGCAAACACGGTGTTCGGATTTACCGCATTGTGAATGCCGGAAACCACCTGCACATCACGTTAAAGCTCTCAAAACAGTTTCTGTGGCATGGGTTTATCTCGGGCGTGACGGGTGGAATCGCCCGCGCAGTTCAGCGAAAGCGCGACGAAAACTCAAAGCAGGGCTTTTGGAATTCACGGCCGTTCACGAGACTCATCACCTGGGGCCAGGACTACGACGTCGTCAAAGACTATCTCACACTCAATCAACTGGAAACGGACGGTGCTGTACCACCACGTTCGCAAATGCTAAAGCCAGAGCGGTGGCGATCCGTGACGCAGGCGTTCTCGTGAGCTTTCTAGAAACCGCAGCGCCTTGAAAATCAAGCCGCAAGATCGGCTTCCATATCAGGTCGCGAGCGATACATGCTTTCTTCTAAGACTTTGTCGAGCGGGATATCGATGTAGAACTCGCTTCCGACGCCAGATTCGCTCTTCAGCGAAAGACCGCCGCCCATCGACTCCATCAATCGCTTTGAGATCGGCATACCAAGACCTGTGCCCTTATGATGCTTTGAAACGTGGCCGACTGTTTCAAATTCATTGAATACAGAACTGATTTTATCGGCCGGAATGCCAACGCCGGTGTCTTTGACCATCAATCGCGCAAAGCGCTCGTGTGTGGTCAAACTCAAAGTCACCGTTCCACCGTTTCGATTGTACTTAATGGCATTTGAAACGCAGTTGTTGACCACTTCTTTAAGTCTCAGCAGATCGACCCACGCATGTGTGGGGCCACTTTCAACGTCGACCTTCATTGTTACGTTCGCCTGCTCAGCCATGTGTGTGAAGTTGTTAAAGAGCTTCGTCACCAATGGCTTAAGTTCGACCGATTCGACGTAGAAATCCATTTTTCCAGCTCGAATCTTCGCAAAATCAAGGACGTCATTCACAAGGTCCATCAAGTGTCGACCCTGCTCACTGATCGTTTTAATGAATTCTTCTTTTTGCTCTTCCGATTCGTAGAGTTTCAGTTCAAGAACTTCAGCAGTCGCCATAATCGCCGAAAGTGGAGTTCGAAGTTCGTGTGTCGTCAAAGCAATGAATTTGTCTTTGGCATGATCAAGCTCTTTGAGCTGACGGTTCTGCTCGAGAAGCTCGCTGTAGGCGCGTTCAATCTCTTCTTGTTTTGCCTGAAGGTCGCGTGAGAGTTTCTTCTCGATGGTCACATCTTGAAAGGTGAGAAGCACATAGATCTCACCTTTCAGAGTCACATGCTTCACCCCGAGTGAAGCCAGAAAGTAGTGCCCATTCACCTTCTTCATCATCACTTCGGACGTCATGCCGTCCCGAGCGATGAGCTCTCGGCTCAATAAAGTATACGCACCTGTCCGGCTGGGGTCTGGAAACAGCGCATCGCAGCTCACTCCCTTTGCATCTTTAAACTCCAAGATCTCCATCGCGCGCGCGTTCGCGAAGACAGAGGTACAACTTGAATCGAAAGCCACCATGCCGACGACAGAGTGATCCACGAAGCCCTTGAAGAGCTCGAGTAATGCGAGTGCCATTATGGGTCTCCGATGATCTTAAGAAAGCCTTCGGCGTTCTGAATCTTTTCTTTCACTTTGGCAATGAGGTCTTTGAGGCGATCCTGCGGAATCGACAAACGATCGAGAACATCGCGAGGAAGTCCGAGGACTTTTTGGTGACCAGAAAAACCGAATTGCAAAGCGTGCACAAGAAGGTTCGCCAAATAGACAATGTCGACAACAAGATTGGCTTCTTGCGAAAGCCCTCCGCGAAGTGCGGGATCTCGTTGATGGTGATTTGAAATTGAAATTTGAATCTGGTACGGAAGCCGCCACTTCGTCGCGAGTTCAAAGCCCACATGAGTGTGCTTTGGAAGTCCGAGCGCTTCTTCTGACTCAAGAAGGCTCAAGCCATGCTCTTTTGCGTAAGCGACACTTTCTCCAAACTGCGGCTCAGCAATGATAAAGATCGCAACCTTACCCATGTCATGAACAAGGCCACAGGTGAAGAGATCGCTTGGCGTTTTATACTTCACCTCTTTTGCGATGACTTCAGCCGCCATCGCAACACCGAGTGAATGTTTCCAGAACGAAGGAAGATCAAGAGAAACACTCTTGTGGCCACTCAATGCTTTAATAATGCTCGCTGAAAGCGCCAACTGGTTGATCGTGTCGTAACCAATATAGGCAATTGCGCGTTGAAGTGACGACACACCGCCAGGAATAGCGTAGTATGCCGAATTTGCAAGTTTAAGAACCTTTGTCGTGAGCGACTGGTCGTTCGCCATAAGGCGCTCGACATCGCTGGTTGATGACATCGGATCATTGATGACACGGTTTAGTTCATAGATAACAGATGGAAGGGTCGGAAGCTCATCAAGCTTGGCCGCGATCTCCGCCACTGTTTTTCGAACTGGAACCTTAGGGGCAGCGCCCATCGTCTCAAACCTTTAGCCAGCGAGTTGTGGAAGCTTTTTATTCGGAAAGAGCTCTTGGATTTTCTGCGACACTCGCTTGTAGGTCACTGGCTTTAAAATATAGCCATTCACCTGCAGGTTCTTCGCCTCAAAAATGTAGTCTTTCTCAGAAACCGCCGTGACAAAAACAAATGGCAACGACGCATACTTTTGATCCGCACGCGTGCGGCGCAAAAGCTCCATCCCATCCATATTCGGCATCATCATATCTGAAATGACCGCGACGATTGGTTTGTCTTGGTTCTCTTGCAGAACCTTCCAAGCGATGTCACCGTCTTCACATTCAAAAACTTTGAAACCCATTTTTCTTAAGAGCAAAACGAGAATGGTACGATTAGGAGGAGAGTCCTCCGCGACCACAATATACTCTTCGTTTGCAACATCTGCCGACATGACCCGCTCCTTCGCTAGTACGCCTCTCTTCTTCGGCGTTTAGCGGGAGCAAGTTGAACGGCTTGAGGTCTTGAATCATATTGATTCGCTATCGGCCGGCGTTAGGCTTGAATCTGACGCCGCTGGCCTCGATCTTGGTCTAACAAAATTCCTGATTTGCAGGATGATAAAAAGAGTTGCCGTCAGCAGAAACGACAATCCGACACTCATCTGCATGAGAAAGGGAAGATAGCGAGACGCCTGATCGATCGGAACAAGAGAGAGGGCCATAACGCCAGAGAACCCCGTCTGTATCGCATCGATCTGATACACCGAACCATTTGCAGCCTGCCACTCCCTCGACCACTCCGCTCGCTCACCAGCAGGATTTTCCGCCTTACTGATTTCCGCAACCTCAGTCAGTGACGGGAATTCATTGGTTCCCTCGCCTGTCCCCTCATAGAGCGCTGAGCGATCGTCGGAAAGAATCATCCACTTCTCTCCATTGGGACCGCCATCGGCCTTCATCATGGCCGAGCCATCGAATACCAGAACCAGAACACGAGGCAGCTCGCCCATTCTGACCGCCATCGCTGTCAACCCTGCACCAATAGAACGAAGGCTCTGCGTCCCCTCTACAGCGCGATCGACAGCGGACTTCAATAGACTGCGAGCATCAGGACTCATCACCGTGCCCGGCTTCTCAAGACGCGAAAGGGGCTCATCAGAAGACGGATCATAGAGATAAAGCCCCTTCATTCCAGAATCGAGATCGAACTCGCGACGAACCTCGGTCGAAAATGTCGAAACACCTGTGGCTTCAACGCCGCCCGCCCCCACTAGCATCGTGCCCGTACGACTCAAGAGCTGCTGAGAACGACCGATCTCGCGCGAAAACTGCTGTGCAAGATCACGCACCAACCACTGGTTTCCCGCTTTTAGATCGAGGAGGCGATCTTCACCAACGACAACCATGGCGATAAATGACGTGAGCACTGTCGCGACAACTAAAAATAGAAAAAGCCCAAGCCAGCGAAGCGCAGTCCTCATGATGATTCTCCCTCTACCTTTAGCTTGATCTTGCGCCGCACAAAGCGCAACGCGACCTAAGTCAGAACTGGATGGCTCAAGTCCCGAATCGAGACATCCGAAACACTGTATGGATGAGTCGATTTAAAAACGGGACAACCCGCACACTACCCCATCTCTTCGCACTGCTGCTCGGCATCTTAAGCCTCGCATCTGTGGCCGTTCCGACTTATTCGCTTTGGACCGAGCGAGAGACAAAGACGCGACTCAATCAACTTCAAAAAGCGTCTGAATTGCACTGGCTCGTCGAAGCACCCGGACGACCATGGACGCCGTTTTATGCACGCGCAAAAGACACTCGCTATTGGGGAGCGCATTCTCTCCTCAAAGTCAGAACTGGAACCGAAGTCATTGCAACTCAAGGCCCGGTCACGATTTCCGCCGAAGGTTCCTTAAGTCCACTCTTAACAATGCTCCCGGGTGCACGCGTTTTGATCACAAGAAATGAAGCGCAGTGGATCTCGGGCTCCGGTTCAGCTCCAACACCCATCGCGGTGCGACTCCCAGGACAAAACGCAGCAAGCCCGGTTCAGGGATGGATTCTCTTCGATGGTTTGCAGTATCGAACAGATGGTTTTTTTCTTTCGCCAAAACCAGGATCAGACATCGTCACCAGCAATACCGCGAGCGTTCAGTTTCAAACCGAGCAATCGATCACCGCTCCCGACACCTTTCTTGAACTTGCAACTGACAGCAGCTTTCAGTCGGTCGTCATGACTGAGCCCTGGGCTCCAACTCCTCAGCAAGGGCACCTCGTCAATTTCGCTGACCGCTCGCCCGGCACTTACTTCGCGCGTCTCGTCGATCGCGGACACACAGTCGTCCATGCCGTCTCTGTTTTTCATGTCATGCGGTTTAGCGAGCCGCATGGCCTCCGTTCTCTTGGCCGACGATTCATGACCTTTGACGACGAATCCGAGGCGATTCGCTATCGCATTGAGTTTTCAACATCGGAACGCTTTGAGTCACTCGTTCAGAGCCGCCAAACTCAGAGTCGGTTGATTGATCTACTCGGCCTTATTCCCGGTGCCCAGTTTGCTCGCGTCGTCTCGATTCACCCGGGCGGTCGCGAAGTCCGCGGGCTTCCACTTCACCTCGTCGTTCCAACTGAGAAAGAGCTGCGGCAGGCCCGCAGCGATCTTGCCGATCCCAATCTCGAGATGCTCGCTAAGGGCTGGCGAGTGATGTTAAATGAAAATGAGATGCTCCGCCTTCGCGATGGCTACGTGAT
>JAEUWE010000089.1 GCA_016791465.1 Pseudobdellovibrionaceae bacterium | reverse complement strand
AAGGGTGGATTTGACCTTATGCAGACCGATCCTAAACTTTCGGTCGATGCCTCTTACGGTGCTGTCGTGTCTCTTGAGCGCGCCGTTGGCGAAGCGAAGTGGTCTGATGAGGACGAGAATCAGTTTGAAAAGCTCGCCAGTGCTTACTTGAAGAAAGCCCCAAATGGGCCATATGCGTTGGATCTTCGATTCAAGAAGGCGTTTATTGCCTACGAAAAAGAGAAGTACGACAAGGCGGCGCCTGATCTGAAGCTGATTGGTTGGTCAAAAGACAACACCACTCATCCGAAGGTGCTCAAGGCTCAAGATCTTTATCTTGATATTCTGAATATCAAGAAGGACTACAAGACCTTAAAAGAAGCGGCGCAGGCGCTTCTGGCGCGTGGCCTTGAGAAAGGTCGCGAAGACCAGATGGCGAAGATCCGTCGCGAGGCTTGGTTTGCCGAGGTCGGCGAAGTTGAAAGCAAGGGACAGCATCAGCAGGCGGTCTCGATGTACCGCGCTTTTGCTGTTGAGAACAAGGGCTCTGAACTTGGAGCACGGGCTTGGTGGAATGCGAGCCAGATCTTATTTAAGTCTGGTGATGTCGCTGGTGGTGCATCGATGTGTTCTGAGATGAATACGATGTTCCCAGGTGCCGAGAATAGTAAAACATGTCTCGAGCAAGCGGCGCAGACGTTCGAGTCGATCGCACGTTTGGATTTGGCTGCTCCAGTGCTCTTTACTCTTTCGGACCTTGTCGCAAAGACGGAGCCAGAGAAAAAGATGCAGTGGAAGGAAACGGCGACTGACTTTTTGGCGCTGTCAGGCGATCGCGCCGCAAAAGAGCGGGCGCTGACTCTTTACATCAAACTCGCGGATGAGAAGAAGGCAGAAGGACGTTTACCCGTCTATGAAAAGGCTTTCCAGGTTGCGAAGGATCTTCGCGACGAGAAGTCGATCACACTGATTCGCGGCAAGATCGAATCGATGGGTTTAGAACCAGCATCGAGCCGATTTGCACTCGAAGAAGCGGAGCTCGCGTATAAATCCGGTGACTCGGCAAAGGCCTTCAGTCTGACGCGAAAAATCGTTGGCCGAGAGTCGAGCCTGAAAGACGCAAAGCATATTCCGGCGCGGGCAAGGTTCCTTCAAGCGCGAATTCTTGAGGATGAGTATCGTCAACAGAGCGTGAAGGCACGTGTCGAGAAAATTGGTATTGTCCTCGCGCTCAAAACCGAGAAGCTTGAGAAGGCGCAGAAAGCATTCCAGTCGGCCGGCAAGATGGGTGACACGTCTGTCGCGGTTCAAAGCTTGGCGAAACTTGCTGACATCTATCTCGATTACTCGAAAGCGGTAAAGGGCATGACGCTACCAGCGGATGTGCCGGAGGCTGATCAGAAGGCCTTCCAGGCCGAGATTGAGCAGATCGTTCTTCCGATGGAAGAAAAAGGAATCGAGGCTCTCAATCAAGCGATCGAGTCGGCCAAGAAAGCGGCTCTGCTCGACGGAATGGCCGGCCGCCTTCAAGAGAAAATGGATGCAGTGAATATGAAGTCGGGTGGAGCACCCGCGGTTGAGGTCGAGGCTTTGCCTCGGATGGGACCGACGTTTGAACGTCGATCGGTCGGTCTTTGGACAGGAGGATTGAAGTGAAAATGCAAAGCATAAACCGACAGACGGTGGCGCTTTCTCTCATCGTGATG
Source organism: Pseudobdellovibrionaceae bacterium (assembly GCA_016791465.1). GTDB lineage: Bacteria > Bdellovibrionota > Bdellovibrionia > Bdellovibrionales > JAMPXM01. Next base: position 6,026 of record JAEUWE010000089.1, on the reverse strand, counting down.
AGCACGGCGTCTGGCTTTATCGGCTGCGCCAGTTCTCCAGAGAAAGTGAAGTATGATCCGCAAGCCGCTGAGCGCGCACGCCCCTTCCTAGAGGGGCATCACGCGATGGATCTGCGCTTACCGGTTGGGCGCGCGGTTCTCTGCGCTGATCCAAAGGCCGATGGAACGTGGAAAGACTGGGTTGCGGCAGCGACGGCGTGTGCTCAGAAAGAAGACTGGGTGCAGCTTGAGCGAGTGGGGATGGAGATTTCAAAACGTGAAGTGAACTCGCCATGGGGCGCCTACTTCCTTGGAGTGGCAGCCGCGGGCAAAGGTGATCTGACTCGAGCGTATTGGATGCTTGATCTTGCGGAGAAGAAGGCGGGAGGTCCGATGGCGCTGGTGCGCTATGAACGGGCGCGTCTCTTGGAGCGAGAGCAAGGGCCGGCAGCGTCGGCCAGCGAAGTCGCAAGAGAAATGAAAGAGGCGATTCGTCTTGATCCAGAGCTTTTGCCGGCATTGTCGTGGCTTGCGCAAGTCTATCACCGCGACCGAATGCTCTCGGAGGCCGAGGGCTACTATCACCAGGTTTTAAAACTGAAATCCGATCATTGGCCGTCATTAGCGGGTCTGGCAGAAGTGGCGATTGAAAAGAACAATGCCGATGAGGCCGTTGATCTTTTATCAAAAGCGGTCACTCTGCGCCCCGAAGTCGCTGAGACGCGGGTTCGATTGGCGTACGTTTACGAAAACCTGAAGAAGGATCAAGCGAAGAGCCTTGAGACACTTCGTGAACTGAAGGTAGCCGTTGAAAAAGGTCGTGCGAAGTCCAAAACCGCAGATCTTGTTTCATCGCTGAATCAGAAGATTCGCACGCTTGAACAGGCGCTGAAGGCCGTTCCGGCTGAACAAGCGAAGGGCCGTGAACCTGCTCAGAAAAAGGGAGGTTGAGATGAAGCACTTAACGACCGTTTTAGCATTGGGAATGGTGGCGGGATCGCTGTTCTTGAGTTCGACAGTATGGGCAAAAAAGGTCCAATACCGGAAAACACAAGATGTTAATTTCGACCAGATGGATGTCGACGGGCAGGTGCGTAATCCAGATGGGGCCTATGTTGTCCAGAAACGAGTCATCGATTTTCTGCCGCTCTATAAAGTGCGGAAGAATTTCGACGAAAACATAAAAGAGTCAGTGGAATACGTGAAGTAACCGGTTTATGCGGAAAAGGTGCGATATGTCTTCTCAAGTTACGTCATCAAGTGTTTTGAGAGCGCTCATGCTCGGTCTTGTTGCAGCTTCGGCAGCGATGGCGATTTCGCCATCCGTGGCGCGAGCACAGGGTTCATCGAATAAAGGCCAGGCGGCTTCTCAGGCGGCTCCGGGAGAGTCGGACAAGGTCGACGTCACAGACCTTGAGAAGAAGTACTGGGCGCAGAAAGACACAGACTTCTCCGTTGTGCAGAATCGTCTCTACACAAAAGCCAATCGACTTTCACTGAACCTTCAGTATGGTTTCTTGATCAATGACCAGTGGTCTGATGGTCCAACACTCGCCACATCGCTTGGCTATTTTTTCTCCGAACGATTCGGTGTCGAGGCTCACTACCAGTCAACAAGCTCAGCTGACAACAAAGCTCTTTCAAACTTGAAGGCCCAGTCGGGTACAGCCAACCATGGCAAGATCAAAGGCTATCAGGGCATGACCGTGAACTGGGTTCCGTTCTACGCCAAAATGTCGGTGATGAATTCAACCATCATTTACTTTGATATGGCGATTTCTCCTGGTGTTGGTGTGACGACTTACGAACAGCAGCGTGAAGCCGGCAACCAAGAGAAAAATGCGCCGACAGTGGCACTCGACATTTCGCAGACTTTCTTCTTTAGCAAGTATGCGGCGTTTCGAGTCGACTATAAGAATCGTTGGTTTCAAGAAGAAATTGTTCGTTTCAGAAGTCCGTCAGCGAGCGTGAATACGGAGACGTCACAGACGTCGGTGCTCACTTTCGGTTTTAACTTCTTCTTCTGAACGAGATTGTGGAGATGACCATGAGAGTCTTAAGAACAAATCGAAAGCTAAGGACCGTGGTCATGGGACTGGTTATGCCAGTGGGTCTTGTCGTGTCGACAATGGCCTCAGCCGAAGTTTTGGATCCGAACAAAGATTACGATGAGGCGCGAAGCGGCCTGCGGGCTCGTCCCGTTGCGACTGCGACTCGTCCGGCTGCAGGCGGTGTTGGCTCATGGTTTGAGTCAAAAGTCGCCGTTGCAAAGACAACCGTGCAAAGTCTTGCTCGTCGTTGGTTTGGTGGAGGAGAAGAAGTAGCCAAGGCCGTTGCTCCGACTGCGGTCCCGGCTGTCGCCGCCAATCGAATTCAGGCACCAGCCATTCCAGTATCGCAACAGCGTGCTCCGGCGAATGCTGTAGGTTCCTCGCAAGCGACACAAGTCGCGTCCGACATGATGAATATTCCTGGTCTTACCCGTTCTGAGACCGGAGTTGTTCGCTATGACATCGGAGGAAACGTCGACGCCATTCCGCGGTTGCGCTTGCCGCGAGAAGAGCGCTTTCAAGATCTGAAAAATCAGAAGTTTGCTGTCGGTGGATCGCTGCAAAAACTGCTTGAGGGCCTAAGCCTCGCTCCACTGACTTCACCAACGCTGACCGATGAAGAAGAGATGCGCACACTGACCAAAGCGCCGTCTTTGGTTCAACCAGTGCGGCAGTTTAAAGAGCTGCAAGTTGCAAAAGGCAAAGTCGATGACACTGGTCTTCGGACTTACGCATTGAAGCTTTCTGCCGAGCCGCATCGCATGCCAGAGAGTCTCGCCAAGTTCACGCCGCTCACTGATGATGAGTATCGGTTTCTATCAGGCCTGCTCCTCTATCAACAGGGCTATCGTTGTGCTGCGGCCGTCGGACTCTTTCACTCCATTTCAGGAAAGAAGGAGCACCAGGCTGAGGCTGACTACTATCTTGCGAAATGCTCAAAAAGTCTTGGGTTGATGACCGACTTCTCGGAGCGTGCGCGTCGCGTGTTTGAATCGGGTGACGGCTTTTTCTCGAAGCGTCTTCTTACGGAAGTGAACTGGGAAACTCCGAATGCCACAGCTCGTCAGTTTGGCGAGGCACTTGAGAAGGCGATGAAGAATCCAGAGGTAATGGCTGACATTAAGAGCGAAACCACAGCAACTGTCGCTGCAATGATTGCCGAAAGTTCAGCGGCCGCTGAGAAATTTAAGACGGCGCTTGAGTGGGCAAAACAGGTTCCAGAAGGGCATCCACGGTATCTTCAAGCGAAGTTTGTTGAAGCACTTTCTGAATACAGCATCGGTTCAAAGAAACGCGCCGTCGATCTTCAAGAAGCATTGATCAAGAACCCACGCGCAGAAGATTCGGCTCGTGAGTTTCAAGGTTTGATCGCGTTGAATCTTGCGCGCATGTACTTTCAGGAAGGTAAATACAAAGAGGCGCATCAGGCGTTCTTGACTGTTAATAAAGACCATCCGCTCTGGCTTCAGGGGTTGGCGGAGCTTGGTTGGGCGCAGCTGATGTCGGGTGACTTTGAAGGTGCGATTGGAAACATGTACTCGATTCACTCGCCATTCTTTGCTGCGGCTTATAAGCCAGAGTCATACGTCATACGTACGATCGGATACTTGAACCTCTGTCAGTATGGCGACGCTTACCGTACGCTGTCGGTTCTTGAAAAGGACTACCGCGAGGTCCTGACGCAAATCGATACATATGAGAAGTCGGTCACGTCATTCAAAGACGGCCGCTATGGAACCGTTCGCCGATTCGTGCAGGCGTTTAGCCAGCGCGATAAAAAAGGCGATATGAAAGAGCTTGATGGACTTCCGGGCTCGGTGATTCGCGAGATCGCACGCCAGAAGGATTTCTTGAACCTTCAGCGCTCACTCAATCGTCAGATCGATGAGAAGGCTTCGTACTCGAAGATCGAAGTCGAGATCGACCGCAGCTTGAAAGAGGCACAGAGCAAAGTCATGCAGACTCGCCGTCGCATCGATCAATTGCGCAAAAACGTGGCCAGCATTAAGCACAAACCCGAGCTTGAGCCCAATCGTCCACAGATGATGGCCGAAATGGAGTCCGAGATGGGGCGCTTGAATGACCAGTTCTTTATGGTCGATCTCTTCAACGAAGCCAAGCGTTCGATCGCACAGTACAATAGCGATGTCGTGGCCGGCGCGGACCGTCGCGGCGTTGAGTTGAAGAACAGCATGGAGCGCACAATAGCGAATCGCATGACGAAGATTCGCACCGATCTTTCGCGCTACCTCGATAACAACGAGCTTTTACGCTATGAAGTGTTTGCGGCAAGTGGTGAGAACATTCGCTTCCAGGTCGCCGGTGGCGAAAAAGGAAATCGAGTTCCTGCGACTGTCATTCCGAAGTCGAAGTCGCTGCAGTGGGATTTCGATGGAGAATATTGGGAAGATGAAATCGGTCACTACCGATCAAGCTTAAAGAATAACTGCCCGGACTCGTCACGTCGCGAGCAGGCCTCGTTGGGTGGAGGTGCCCAGTGAAAATGAAATCCGCTATCGTTTTTGGACTTGTTCTTGCCGTCGGTGGTGTGGCCTCTGCGCGCACCGACGTTAAAGCCAAGCAACAACAGCTGAGTGAGAATCTCTCTGCTTCAAAATCCAATCTTGAGCAGTATGAGGCGAACTTGAAAACGGTTCTCTCGAATATCGCCGAGACTGAGAAAGCGCTTAAGACACTTGAGAAGCAGCGCCTTGCGGCGACAAAGCAAGGTGCGCAGTCGGGTAAGGATCAGCAGACTGTTGAGGCGGCAAAGGCCGAGGTCAACGCTCTGCTGAAAGCCGAGCGCGATAAAGCGCTGGCTGAGGACAAGCAGATCGAAGAACTAAAACTCGCGCTGGCGCGCCTTGAAGAGAATAAAACCAAACGTGCGGCCAATATTGCTGTTTACGAGGAGCGCCTCAAAAAAGTCGAGACCGATCAGGCCGGCTGGGGCGAGCGCAGTCAATCGATCACGGATCTTGAGCAAGGCTTAAAGCTCAAAGAGGAAGAAGCTCGCGCAGAGAAGAAGCGTCTTCTTGCCAAAAAAGCCGAGTACGAAGAAGAGATCACGAAGTGGAAGAAACAAGTGCGCGTCTCTGAGCGCGCAGCCTCAAACTTCTCGAAAGTGAAAGAGCAGTAGTTCGCGATTTTAAATTCGCACACGCCGAAGGCCGTCGACGGGAACGTCGATGGCTTTTGCTTTTTTTCAGGCACGGCGGAGTTCGGCGTGGCCTGAGCGAGCGCCTGATCTGTACTCGAAATGAAGAAAGTTGCGTCGACCGGGCATGGCCCACAGAGGCTGTACTGACAACAGCCATGGGTTCGATTAGACCATCGCTACCAATGCGCAAAACAAGATCCCTCAGAAAGCCAAAGCAACAGCGGTTACTTTCGACGAAAGAGCTCGGCTCGACTGCCTTTGGCGGCGATCTCCTTAAAAATTCGAACGCCAAGACCAAGCGGCCGTTCTCGCCCAGGGCCGCTATTCACGTCGTGATGCGGACACGTGACGTATTTTCGCTTTTAAAGCGCGGGCGACGGGCGCGAGTTGCGCAGATGGTGGCCGCGCAGGCAAGACGCCAGCTTGTTCATGTTCATCGGTTTGCGAATGCCGGAAATCACCTACATTTTCTCGTCGAATGCCGTGAGCAAGAGCGCTTTCAGGGTTTTCTTCGAGCGGTGAGCGGCGCGATCGCACTCATGGTGAAAACCGAAGAGGGACAAACGAGAACAGAGAGCTTTTGGCTGCAGCGCCCGTGGACCAGGCTTGTCGCTGCTAGTGGTCGTGCGTTTACGGCCGTGTGGCGTTACGTTGATCTCAACGAAATTGAAGGTGGGGCATGGGGAGTTTCGCGAGACGAAGCGCGCGCGATCCAATACGGCGATCTTGGGCCGCCGAGGCCGTGGTTGAAAGTTTAAAGTCGAGAGCAGATGATTCGCTCGAGCTAGTATGGTGAAACAGCAGCGGCTTCCATAAAACTCAGGATGGTTTTTCCA
>JAEUWE010000088.1 GCA_016791465.1 Pseudobdellovibrionaceae bacterium | reverse complement strand
AGACTTTATCCCGCCACAGCCGCCAAATTCGTTTCGCATCACTCTTGAATTGGATCAGGCTGAGCGGCGCTTGGATGCCGTGCTGCTTGCGGCATTTAAAAATCAAGACGAGAAGCCGTCGCTCAAAGCGATCAGCCGGGTGAAATTCAAAGAGCTCTTCAGTTCCGGAAAGGTTCTGATTAAAGGCCAGCGCGCAACGCCCTCGTCGGCTGTCGCCAAGGGCATCACCTACGTCGATATTCTGGGCTACTAGGTCCGCGACTAAGTGACGCGGATCAGCTTCCGGCGCCGGAAGCTGTGGTGTGTCGAGTGACGACGTCTGAGGTCGATCCTTGGAGTCACTTAGTGTGAGAGCGGAAACTGTGGACGGCTGGGCGCCGAAGTTTGAGGAGCCGACACTTCGGCCATGGTCTCAGGCTTCGGCTCTTTTTCGCCAAGCGAGATCGGGGCGACGGGTGCAGCCGTCGATTCCAAGCGGTGAACCGCTTGCGCGAGCGCTTTGAGGTCGCCCTCAAGATCGGAGATTTGTCCTTCGACTCGCGACAGCTCATCGAGAATGGCGTTGGTTTTAAAGAACCAGGCAAAGAATTCGCGGCCGGCAAAGATGAGAGCCGTTCCTGCTAAAACCAGCGCCGCGAACACAGACCAAGTTGGGATTTCAAGTTGATCGAACTGTTCAAGCCAAACGGGGATCTGGGTCAGAAAGGCGAGCAGGTTTTCCATGGGTTTGAGCATACGCGGATGGGCTCGGTTTGTCCTGAGGGAGATTTGAAACTCCCTGGGTCTTGAATCTTATTGAAAAAGGCAGTCGATTCGGCCCGTAAACTATTTCTTTTTTGCCGGCTTCTTTTTCTTTTTTCCCAACACCATGTAGAGGCCAATGCCGCCAATGATGAGGGCAAGGGCTAAAACTCCAAGCGTTGCGCCGTCAAGGCCCTTTGAACCAGAGCCTTCTTCTGGCAGCTCGTCGCCAAAGCCAATGCCGCCGGAGTTGCCGCTGCCGAGAAGGCCTGAGCCAGGGACGCCCGAACCACTGCCGCCGGCATTACCCATCAGGTTCTTTGTCGCGACGACACGAAGGGATTCGATCGCACGGAAGAAGTCATTTGAGTATTTCGCGTAATGCGTCTTGTGGGCGCTGAAGGTCACGAGGATTGCGATCTTGTCTTTCGTCGTCGCGAGGTAGCGAGTGTAGTAGTTCGGGATTTCGCTCGCGAAGTGCATGCCGTCAATCCACACGTGCTGGTTGATCATACGGCTTTCGACCTTTTGGATCTGCGATTGGATGGGTTGGCCGGTTCGCGATGGAATCGTGCGCGGTGTTTTGAGGTGCTGCTCGTAGGCGGGGAGTGAATCGGATGGGCCGACCTCTTTGGCGGTGAGGATGATCACGGCCTCGCGGTTGTCATTGGGGCCAGGCTGTGTGCGGCAGACCCATTCAGTTTGTTCGAGCTGACAGTCCCAGCGGTCGGCGAGGTCGAAGCTGACGTACGCATTTCGAAAGGTTTTGGCCGAGGCCACGGGGGCAGTTGCGACCGAGAAGACGGCGAGCGCCAGGGCGAACAAAGCATGCTTTTTCATACGCTATCAGGGTGGCGCGTTATCCTGGAGAAGAGAAGAGTTCCATCGTGCGCTTCGACGAAGGTCGAGCGAGTTCGTGCTTTTTCTATCGCGGTGGGTGTTTAATGTTCGGATATGAACTTGCAGCAGCTGATCACGTTTTCGACTGTGGTTTCTGAGGGCAGCATGACCGCTGCCGCAGAAAAACTCTATCTCACTCAACCGGCGGTCTCTCAACAGATTCGCAATCTTGAGGAAGAACTTGGCGTTAATCTCCTTGATCGTGGAGCTCGTCATGCGCGCCCCACTGTACAAGGGCAACTCCTCTACGATTATGCCCGGCGGATTATTCTGCTGACGACACAAGCGCAGGCGGCCATTCAAACAATGGCCGAAGGCGTACAGGGACATTTGCGGATTGGCACCTTGAACTCTCTCGGGCTTCAGCTTGTCTCGCCTGCGGTGGCCACACTTCTTAAACATCACAATCGCGTTTCGATTGAGCTTGTTTACGAAGAGGCAAAGGAGATTTTAAAGTCTCTTGAAGAGGGAAAGCTCGACATTGCGATTCTTCCAGAGATTCCTGTCGCGCAAGCGCAAAGCATGGAGCTCAATGTTCGACCGCTTCATCGCGATGAGATGTGGCTGGTGGCGAGTGGTAAGGACCCCTCGCTTCCAGAGGAGATTTCTTTTGAGGAGCTCGATCAGCGTCCCTATGTGAAGCTTTCAGAAAAGTATGAGGGCTTTGATCAGGCCTTTAAGGCTGGGCTCGCGCGCACCGGTGTTAAGTTGAATGTCGTCTTCGAATCAAACAACGTGGGAACATTAAAACGCATCATTGAATCTGGTTTGGGCTGGGGCTTTTTGCCGGCGCACGCGATCAAAAAACAAGTGCGCATGGGGCGTTTGAGCCATGTCGAAGTCTCAGACCTCAAGCATGCCACGAACGTTTCGTTCTACTCCAAAGACGGCGTTGGCAGCGCCGCCTCAATCGACGTGTTCTTCCGAGTCCTCAAGCAACAGGTCGGTACGTAGTC
>JAEUWE010000404.1 GCA_016791465.1 Pseudobdellovibrionaceae bacterium | reverse complement strand
TGCCAACCGTCACTTTCGAAAGGTCAAATCGATCCCCCTGGCTCGCATAGGTCCCAGGACCGCCCAATATGTTCAGGTCTCGACCCAATTGGTAAGGAACACTGACGGCCCCTTTGACGCGAGATCGCGCAAACTCATTGTCCGCACGAACATCCAGTACAAAATTGCCCGCCTGAATGGCGGCCTCAACCTGCTCTCGATTGATAGCGAGAACGCCATCCAGCTTAGGACCTTGCCGAAGCAGTCCATCTCCGGTCTCAGAAAAAATGAATCGGCCCGACACAAAAATCGCTCGATCCATTGCTCCTAAGAGACCCGCCATGCCAGCAATTAATCCATGTGGAGTATCGGGAACAGCCGGTGACGGATTTAAACCCGTCGGCATAAACCAGCCCACATCAGCATAAAGCCCACTGGAACCCTGTTTCGTTGTTAGGCGCACAGGATGGCCAACTTGAATACATGAAACGTTGCGGTCGACCGCGAACACCCCTAAGCGGCTACGGGTTGACGACAACGTATCAGGAACCAGTGCGTGATAAGTGGCGTCAGAAATTTCAACTGGACGCCACGCCTCAACGGTTTTGCAGGCCTCGGTAGCGGCGATTCCGCTTTTCGGCTTCAATTGCTCGTCGATCAATTGGTCATAGAGGCGCAGTGGATCTAAAAGTGACTTGTCGCCTGTCGTGTATTGCGTGCCTGGAGCCGGAAGATCAATCGCGTCTTCCGCAAATGCCTCTTGCGCAACGCTCGACACCACAAGACCAAGAAAAATGACTTTCGCACAAATTTCGACGATGTTTCCCATAAGCGAAGCCTAACAGTCGCTGCAGACGAGAGCAAACATATGCACCCCGATGTAACACGCGAAGTAACAATTGAAACAACGGGTTTGTCGCGTAGCTACGAAACCTACAAGAAGCCAGAGGGACTACTGAAATCAATTGAAGGCTTTTGGAAGCGCGAGACCATACATAAAATCGCCTTGCACCCCACCTCACTGACAGTTGATCGCGGACAAATTGTCGGGCTGGTCGGCTCCAATGGCGCAGGCAAAACAACTCTACTCAAGCTTCTGTCGGGATTAATCTATCCCAGCGCCGGGACGACCAAAGTCTTGGGTTATGACCCGCACCAACGCCAACCAGAGTTTCTTCGACGGGTCAGTATCCTGCTGGGGCAAAAAGCCCAGCTCTGGTGGGATCTTCCACCGGCCGACAGCTATGAGCTTCTCGCTAAAATATACGAGATCGACAGTGCCGTGGCTCGCAGTCGCGTACGCGAGCTCGCCGACCTCTTGGCATGTACAGATCAACTTCACATCCAGCTCCGACGTCTTTCGCTCGGCGAACGGATGAAAATGGAAATCATCGGGGCTCTTTTGCACCGGCCAGAGGTGCTCTTCCTCGATGAGCCGACAATTGGGCTGGATATCATCGCGCAAACAAAAATCCGTGAATTCCTGGGTGAGTATGTCAAAGCAGAACGCCCCACCGTCATCTTGACCAGTCACTACATGGATGACATTTCGCTTTTGGCGGACCGCCTGATGTTGATCAGCCATGGTAAAATCGTCTATGACGGAACGGTCAGTGCATTCACCGCAAAATCAGAGCTCCGCCAGACATTATCGCTGAAACTTCTCCACCCGCCCGCGCAGGAAGTGACCCTCAGGCATGAATTCAAAATCGGCGCCGGCGAGCGGTCCGTCCGTTTTGAAATGCCAGCACAATGGATCGCTGATGTGCTGGCCGAACTTATGGCACTCTCACCAGTTTACGATATCAAAATTGAAGAGGTTGAGTTTGAAGACGTTATTCGCTCCTTCATGGAGCAAGATGCTCGGTTGCGCGCGGCTGGCCGTTCTCCAACAGCTTGAGTATCGCTTTAACTTAATTGCAGATACGGTTATCCAACCGGTGATCGTTGGCCTCGTTGAGCTTACGCTTTGGGCGGCATTTTTTCATTCAACAGGAAACCAAACTCTCAACGGATTTGCTCGCGAACACTACTTATCATATGCAGTTTGGGCCGCCTTCATTTCACGTATCTCCACCAGTTGGATGTACGAATCGCTGATGATTGAGGATATCGAGAACGGAACCGTCAACTCCATTCTTGTTCGCCCAATCAGCTTCTACGAATACTATCTCGGCCAATTCTTCGGCTACAAAGTCTTTACGACCCTGCTCTCTCTCAGCGCTCCGATCTTAGTCTGTGTTTTTGCCGACTTACCGCTGCTTATCAGCCGCCTTCCGCTTTCACTCGCGCTGGTTTTCTTCTATCTTTTACTTGTGCACACGATGAGTGTCGCCATCGCATCACTCGGCTTTTTCTTTTCGCGTATTCATCACATCACAGTCGCTAAAAACATTACGCTTTGGATGCTGACTGGCGAACTCTTTCCGCTCGATCTGGCACCCGAGCCTTTTCGCTCCGTACTTATCGCGTTACCATTTTCGAGCGCGGTCTTTCGCCCGGTCGGCTACCTCACAGGTCGACTCGAAATCAATGCGATCGCCGAAGGATTCGCCTCGATTTCGATTGGCCTTGTCATTGCGTCAGTGATTGCAACGCTCTTATGGAATGCTGGACGCCGGCGGTACTCCGGAACGGGGGCGTAATGCTGAAGTACATTGGACTCTTTAAAAGTTTTTTCAAGGCAAGTCTTATCTCCGAACTCGAGTATCGATTCAACATCGTCGTTCGGCTTTTCACTGATGTTCTCTGGTACGCCGCTCAGCTCTCGGTCTTCGAAGTGATATTTCTGCACACCAAACAGCTGAACGGATGGGCCATAGAAGAGACTCGTGTCTTCATGGGTGTCCTGTTTGTCACGGACTGCCTCTACATGCTCTTCTTTTCTGAGAATCTCGATCGACTAGGAGAGAAGGTTCGACGCGGCGATCTCGATCTACTGCTAATGAAGCCGGTGAATTCGCAATGGATGCTCAGCTGTCAAAAGATCTCGGTCGCCTATTTAGGCAATCTCCTCATCTCGTCCGGCTGGCTGATTTTTGCACTGTCGAGAGTATCAGTGAATCCCTGGAATGTATTTTATTTGCTGCCGATGATTCCGATCGGGCTGGTCCTCGTCTATTCGATTCGCTTCATGACTTCGGCAACAGCGCTCTATCTGACTCGCGCCGATGCAGTCACGTATATCTGGTATCAGGTGTATCGACTTGGAACACGCCCAGACACAATCTATCCGACCGCGCTTCGTTATGCCGTGCTGTCGGTATTGCCAATTGCATTCTTGGCCAGTGTTCCAACCCAAGTCGTTCTCGGCCGGGCCTCTCCACTCGTTCTCGTCTATGGCGCGCTGCTCGCCGCATTTTTTCTGCTCGCGTCTAGGCTCGTTTGGCGCCAAGGGCTCAAGCGCTACTCTTCGGCCAGCT
>JAEUWE010000371.1 GCA_016791465.1 Pseudobdellovibrionaceae bacterium | reverse complement strand
CGGTACGACTCTTGAGAAGGCCAAGGCGATTCTACAGAAGCACAGAATTGAGAAGCTACCGATCGTAGCAAAAGACGGAACGCTTCGCGGACTGATCACAATTAAGGACATCGAGAAATCAAAAGAGTATCCACTGGCGACAAAGGATACGCATGGTCGCCTTGTTGTGGCGGCGGCTCTTGGGGTTGATGCGACATCGCGCGATCGCGCCCAGGCGCTTGTCGCCGCAGGCTGTGATGTACTTTGTATTGATACAGCTCACGGGCACTCAAAGAATGTTCTTGATATGGTCGATTGGGCATCGAAGCAGTTTAAAGACACCGTGATTGTTGCCGGCAACGTCGTCACAGCGGATGCGACCGAAGCTCTGATCGCGCGCGGCGCTGATGTGATCAAAGTTGGAATCGGGCCTGGCTCGATTTGCACGACCCGAGTTGTTGCGGGAGTTGGAATGCCGCAGATCTCGGCTGTGATGGAGTGTTCAAAAGCGGCTAAGAAAAAAGGGAAAACAATTATCGCCGATGGCGGTATCAAGTATTCGGGTGACATCACCAAAGCGTTGGCGCTTGGTGCCTCGGCCGTGATGGTTGGAAATCTCTTGGCGGGCGCAGATGAAAGCCCGGGAGAAACGCTGCTTTATCAGGGACGCACTTACAAAGTTTATCGCGGCATGGGTTCGCTCGGGGCAATGGCTCAGGGATCGAAAGATCGCTACTTCCAGAGCGATGTTGCGGAGTTTGATAAGCTTGTTCCAGAAGGAATTGAGGGTCGTGTGCCTTACAAGGGATCGGCTTCAGCTGTCCTTCACCAACTCCTCGGTGGCGTGCGAAGCGGTATGGGTTATCTTGGCGCAAGCTCAATTGCCGAACTGCAAGAGAAGGCGAAATTCGTTCAGATTTCGCAGGCTGGACTGCGTGAGTCACACGTTCACGATGTCAGCATCACCAAAGAAGCTCCAAACTACCGTCTGGAATAGGAGAGCGAATGCAGCAACAGCACTCGGGTTGGGATCAGCAAGTTGAAGGCGGATTCGTCGTTCTTGATTTTGGCAGTCAGCTGACGCAGTTGATTGCGAGAAGGCTTCGAGAGCTTGGAGTATTCTCTGAGCTTCTCCCGTTTGATACGAAGATCGAAGAGATCAAAAAAAGAAAGCCATCGGGAATCATTCTTTCTGGCGGCCCCTCATCGGTGCACGAAGACGGAAGTCCACGCGCGGATGTGAAAGCGCTCGGTGCGATCGCTCCGCTTCTTGGAATTTGCTATGGCATGCAGCTGATTGCGCAAGAGCTTGGCGGAAAAGTCGTGAGTTCGAACGACAAAGAGTACGGCTCATGTATGGTCGATTGGCTTAAGCCGCTCTCGCCGAAAATCCCGGTTCGCAGCAAAGTCTGGATGAGTCATGGTGATGTGGTGATGGTGCCTCCTCCGGGATTTAAGATCGCGGCAAAGAGTGAGACGGGCCACATGGCAGCGATGCAGTCTGATCGCGCTTGGGCTGTGCAATTTCACCCCGAGGTGATGCACACCGATCATGGAATTGAAATCTTGCGTGAGTTTGCGTTCACGCTCTGTAAAGCGAAGATCAACTGGAATCCGGGATCGATTGTTGAACACTTGATCACGGGAATTCGCGATCGCGTCGGTCTAACTGACCACGTGCTCTGCGGGCTTTCTGGTGGAGTCGACTCGTCGGTTGTTGCCGCACTTTTGACGAAAGCACTTGGAGCTGATCGGGTGCACTGTGTGTTCGTAAACAATGGACTGCTTCGCAAGGGCGAGTATGACGGCGTGCTTGAGC
>JAEUWE010000361.1 GCA_016791465.1 Pseudobdellovibrionaceae bacterium | reverse complement strand
TGTCGTACAAGATTTTGAGGGCAAGCGGCAGTTCCGTTCCGAGCTTTTCAATGTATGGCGTTTTGATTACGGCGGCAGGAGTTCCTGAAATCCGTGTGGTCATAACGATGTCTTCAGGCGACGAGTCAATCACGGCCTGCTTGTAAGCCTGATCGATTTTCGCTTCACGACTCGCAATGAAGCGCGTACCGACATGAACACCGGCCGCGCCCAATGCAAGTGCTGCCGCAAGCTGCGAGCCGTGGGCGACACCGCCGGCGAGCATCACTGGAAGCTTCGCCTCGCGAACAAGCCATGGCACAAGCACCAGCGGCGACAGTGGTCCCGCATGTCCGCCCGCACCGGCGCCTACCGCAATCAATCCGTCAGCTCCAAGATCGGCGACCTTTTTTGCGTGCTCAAGATTCACAACATCGCAGAAGACCTTCGCCCCATTGGCGTGAGCCGCCTTGATGACCCCAGCTGGACTTCCAAGAGATGTGATAAAAAGCTCAACACCGCTATCGAGCGCGTACTTTAAATCTTCGGCCTGACGTGCATTCGATCGGTTGACGATGACATTCACGCCAATCGGCCGCTTCGTCTTTGACTTCATCTCTTTCAGCGCATCGCGATACGCCTCGATCGGGCGATAATTGAGCGCCGGAAAAGTTCCGAGCCCACCGGCATCCGAAATGGCGACGACCATGTCGACGTTGCTGACCAAGAACATCGGCGCACCGATGATGGGATACTTCACGTTCATGAGCTCCGTAAACGGAGTAGCAATTGACGGCGGTGCTGTTTCGGAGGTTTTATCCATAGAGCCATCTTCCGGAGGTCGCGCATGGTTTGCAATGTCTCTCGCATAGGTCGCATAGGCCGTTTGATCATCGGCGGCATCCTTGTGGCCTGGGCTATCGGCCAGGGCCCAACGTGGACATGGGGCGGACTTGTCATTATGGCCACGGGTGCGTGGCGCTTCTGCCCGCTCCTTTGGATGCTTGGAATTCGCAAAGTCGATGATGGCGGAAAGCCCATCGCACCGGCACCTCGCCAATAGTCGAGATCAACCACGCCAAAGAGAACTTTCGGCACATCCCAGACCTCGGCCGGCTCATGCCCGGCACGCGAGAATCCGAAAAAGTGTTGAGGGCTTATGGCAAAAATACTCGTCGCCGACGATGATCAGGACATTCTAATCATGGTGCAGGCCCTGATGGAGCTCGAAGGCCATCAGGTCGCATGCTTTAACAACTCGACTGATGCGATTGACCGCGCCAAACGCGAGCACTTTGATCTCATCGTCACCGATGCGAATATGCCGCCATTTTCGGGCTACGATCTCATTCGCACGATTCGCGCGATTCCAACCTATGACTTCGTTCCCATTGCTATGCTCACGGCGCGCAAAACGCGCAAAGACGTTGAACGAGCGGTTCTCGTCGGTGCACAAGACTACATTGTCAAACCCATCAATCCAACTCTCCTGCAAACAAAGGTCCGCGATCTTCTTGCGCGTTCGCAAGCCGCTCAGCTCGCCGCGCGCTTTGGGGAACTTCCCGTCGACTTCGACGCGACCCTCATTCTGCCGCTTAAAATCATTGCTATGACCGAAACCGGGGTCGTGCTCGACTCTGAGCATCGCCTGAACGAAGGCACTCGACTCAAAATCAGTTCTCCGATTTTCGACGAGATCGGCATCATCACACCCGTGTTACGCGTGCAAACGTCGTCGGCCGGCAACATGGCTGGCTCATGGCATATCCGAACATCGTTTCAGTCCCTCGATGAGCGTTCGGTAGGAAAAATTCGAACGTATCTGCAGAATGGCTTAACTCGCAAGAAGTTCGCGTGAACATGAATCGGAGAAGCAACGTGCACATCCTACTCGCCGAAGATGATCCAGCTGTTTCTATTGTCACGCGCATGTGTCTTGAGAAAATCGGAGGCCATACGGTTGAACTGGCTGCCGATGGTGCCGAGGCTGTCGACTGTGCGACACGTCGATCATACGATCTGATTATTCTCGACGGAATGATGCCACTCAAGTCTGGCCTACAAGCCGCCCAAGAAATTCGGGCCGCTGGAATTGTGACGACACCGATTATTTTTCTCAGCGCAAAAATTGATGACCGTGACGTCGCGTCGTTTCTTTCCGTCGGAACAGGTTTTATTCCCAAGCCTTTCGAACCAACCGAGATCTGCGCGCGCATCGACGACATTCTTGCCAATCCTCCGACCTCTGCTCCACAAGGAATTCTCAATCGGTGAAAATTCGAACCCAGCTCAACATTCTAACGGCTTTGATCATCGGCGGATCTGGATTTGCCGGTTATCAGGCATATGACGCTCGTCGCGAACTCGACCAGTTCGAACGCGCCATGAATGAAGCGATGGAGACTCGCTCGATCCTCCTCATGATTGAAGAGCTGCCTTATCACGACGAGACTTTTCGGCGTCTCCAAGTCGAGCGCGACCGCATCTTGGAGCCGGAAAGGAAAAAGGCCTTTGCTGATGCCATTCGCTCATACGCCGCTCGTTCACCAGTCGAGCTTCGCCGCAGCATTCGCAAAGCGTTGAAAGTCGAATCCCAGTACTTTCTCAACAACCGCGGTCGAAAGACTGAAATTGAAAGTCGCTTCGAGAAGCTGATTCTGCTCTCTTGGGGCTCTCTCGCAATTGGATTGTTCTGGCTACTTTTAACTGTTCACGCCTCGATCTTCACGACCGTGGGTCGGCTCTCGCGGCGCATGATGGACTTCCTTGTCGATCGTTACTCGTTTCAATTCTCACAACCAGATGCAAATGAGCTCGGCGATCTGCAGCGCACCTTCAATGCCCTCGCGCAGAAGGTCATCAACACCATGGATGATCTGAAGCGACTCGATCAAGCAAAGAGCGAGTTCCTCTCAATCGCCAGTCACGAGCTCCGCACGCCCATGACATCGATCAAGGGGTCCCTTTCACTCCTCACCTCTGGCGTCATCGGTCCACTCGACGTCAACGCACTTCGTCTGATTAAAATCGCAGAAGGCGAAACAGATCGACTTATTCGGCTCATCAATGATCTTCTCGATCTCGCGAAAATCGAGTCCGGCAATCTCCCTCTCAGCCTGCGCTGGGAGAGCTGGGACGAGTTCTGCGGGAAGACTCTCGACGGCCTCACTGGTCTGGCGATGAAAGCCAATGTTCGGCTCGAACAAATGTCGCTACCTGCAATTGAGGTCAATATTGATCGCGACCGGCTTCAGCAAGTCATCACCAACCTCGTGTCAAATGCGGTTAAGTTTAGTCCTCAGGGTGGAATCGTCCGCGTGACAGTGGGACGGTCGACATCGGGCGATCTTGTCGTCAGCGTGATCGATCAGGGGCCTGGTATTGCGCAAGAAGATCGCGATCTTATATTTGAAAAATTCCGCCAAGGAGCCAGCGCATCCAATCCCATCGTCAAAGGCACCGGTCTGGGACTTGCGATTGCGAAAGCTCTTGTCAGCGAACACGGTGGGTCGATTGGCGTCGACAGCGAAATCGGAAAAGGCTCAACATTCTGGTTCACGCTTCCTCAATGGAGAGAGAAAGCTCTAGCCGAAAAGAAAGCGGCTTGAGAACAACACCATGAGCATACAAGACGTCCTCGCCGAACTGCGCAAAACATACATCGAAGCTCTACCGGGGCGCGCCGACACAATTGAGAAAATGTGGTCTGAGCGGCGGTATTCCGACGTCGAGACTGAGTTTCACAAATTAAAGGGCACCGGCAAAACCTACGGCATCCCAGAGATTTCACAAGTCGGCGAAATCACCGAGCGCCTGTGTGAGTGCGGGACGACATCGGCCGAAGAGTCGGTACCCGCTGCCCTCAAGCTGCTCCGTAAAATTCACGACGCAAGGTCCAAAGGGCTCCCGTGGAGCCTCGAGAACGATCCTGACTTTCTTTATCTCTCGGAACTTGCTCGCGAGATCCACGAAACGACATCCGGTACGAAGAAGCGCTGAGCCGACCTTTCACGTTGATCGCAGTCTCGCTGTCGCTCTAGTATAGCGCCATGGCCAATCTCGCAGAACTTTCGAAGATTTTCCCATCTGATCGCCTACTCACCGACAGTGATTCGCTCGCACACTACGGTCGCGATTGGACCAAGCTCTACACCGTCCGCCCGCTTGCGATTGTTTTTCCGGAAAGTATCGATGACGTACAAAGACTTGTACGCTGGGCTCGCGCAAACCGAATCGGACTCGTCCCCTCTGGAGGACGTACCGGTCTCAGTGGCGGAGCCTGCGCCCTCAACGACGAGGTCGTCGTCAGTTTTGAGAAGATGAATAAGATTCTCGACTACAATCCAACCGATCGGACCGTGCAGGTCCAAGCTGGGGTCGTCACCGAACAGCTTCAGCATTTCGCGCGCGATAGAGGCGCTTGCTACCCCGTCGACTTTGCCGCCCGCGGCTCGGCACACATCGGTGGCAACATCGCCACGAATGCCGGTGGCGTCAAAGTCCTTCGCTATGGTTCAACCCGTGAGTGGATCGCCGGCCTTAAAGTTGTAACGGGCAGCGGTGACATTCTCGAGCTCAACCGAGGACTCGTGAAAAATGCAACCGGTCTTGATTTCAGACATTTGTTTATTGGAAGCGAGGGCATCCTCGGCTTCGTTGTTGAGGCCACCATCAAACTCACCTCGCCTCCACAGCCATCGACGGTAATGATTCTTGGCCTGCCAACACTTGACGCCATCATGAAGGTATTCCGAAAGTTCCGCGATCAGTTACCAATTACCGCCTTTGAGTTTTTCTCCGACATCGCCCTCCGGCATGTTCTCTCTCACGCCGCGCTCACTCCTCCGTTCAACACGCCAACTCCAAACTACGTGTTGATCGAAGTTGAAAACCCCGATCAGCGCAACGACGCATTGATCATGGAGCTTTTCGAGGCCAGCGTAAACGAGGGGCTCGTCTTGGATGGCTCTATTGCTCAAAGTGAGGCTCAGGCACGCGAGTTCTGGCGCCTGCGTGAGGATATATCCGAAGCGACAGCCCCCTACACGCCATACAAGAATGACATCTCGGTGACGATTTCAAAGGTCCCTGAGTTTCTCGCCAAAACCGACGCCGCACTCAAAGCGGGCTATGCCGACTTCGAGGTCGTTTGGTTCGGTCACATCGGCGACGGCAACATGCACATCAATATTTTAAAACCCGCATCGTTGAATCGCGACCAATTCCTCTCGCGCTGTAAAGGCGTAAACAAAATCCTATTCGAGATCATCGAAAACCTCGGTGGATCGGTTTCAGCCGAGCACGGCGTGGGCATCGTCAAAAAGGATGACCTGCTCTACACACGAAGCGCCGAAGAGATCGCCCTGATGAAAGCGATCAAGGCCGCGTTTGACCCGGATGGGATCATGAATCCGGGCAAAGTGTTTTAGGCGACGCGCAAACTGGCCCACTATCGTGTGTTTTTTTGGGGCTGATGAGCGGCGGCGACAGATCTTCGCTCGCGACAAGCTGCGCCCATCAGCACCGCACTTCGGGCGGCGAGCGCTCTCAGTTTAAGTTTTGATTGTGGTAAACGGAGTAAAGAGCGAGATGCGCCGCAAGTGCCTCTCGCTTTTTTGTTGTGCACCACGTTCGTCGGAACAATCGATTCACATTGGCTCGAAACATGGCTGCGGTGTGATTGAGCGAGAAGAGTGGATCAAAGCCTCCGCGTTTAAGCTCGCCTTGACCAACGACGCAACCTCGCCGGCCTTTATAGCGAAGATGCTCTGCCTGCGGAAAGATCCCTCGAATC
>JAEUWE010000083.1 GCA_016791465.1 Pseudobdellovibrionaceae bacterium | reverse complement strand
TGACTTTCACCAATAAAGCCGCGCGCGAAATGGAGGCGCGAACTGAAGTTCTACTTCGTCAACTCGGAATGGCCACACAAGGACGCATGTGGATTTCGACGTTCCACTCCATCGGTGCACGCCTTTTGCGAGAGCATATTGAACTTCTCGACTACAAACCCTTCTTTGGGATCTACGACACTTCTGATCAGCTCTCGATGATCAAAAAGGTCATCGCTGCTCTTGGCATTGACGATAAGCTCTACCCAGCCAAAGTCTTTGCGTCGCGAATCAACGCCGTCAAAACCGACGGCTACACACCAAACGACGTCAAGAACCGCTCGCACTTGATGGATCCGCAACAGCTTGCTGTCTTTACACGTTATGAAGCGGAAATGAAACGCGCGAACGCACTCGATTTTAGCGATCTTCTGATTAAAACTCATGAGCTGTTTCGCGATTATCCCGATATCCTCGATCACTACCGAGGTCGTTTCCGCTATATCATGGTCGACGAGTATCAAGACACGAACTCGGTCCAGTACAAAATCATCCGCATGCTCGCCGACGGCCACCAGAACCTCTGTGTTGTGGGTGACGAGGACCAGTCGATCTACTCCTGGCGCGGAGCTGACATTCAAAACATTCTGTCGTTTGAAAAAGACTTTCCTAATGCGACGGTCGTAAAGCTTGAGGAGAACTATCGATCTACGAAAACCATCATCAATGCTGCGACCAATGTGATTCGCAACAACACTCAACGCAAAGATAAGACTCTGTTCACCAATAACGATGATGGCGAACCGATCATCGTACGCGAAGAGAACAACGAGTACGATGAAGCTCGATACGTCGTAAACGAGATCTCGCGGCTCTTGCGCGAAAGCGAAACCTCGCCTGAAGATATCGCCGTTTTCTATCGGACCAACGCACAGAGCCGAGTGCTCGAAGAACAGTTCCGCTCACGTTCGATTCCCTATCGGATCGTCGGCGGCATGAAGTTCTACGATCGCATGGAGGTGAAGGACATCCTGGCCTATTTGAAACTGATTCTGAATCCAGTCGACGATGTGAGCTTTAAACGAATTATCAATGTCCCAGCCCGCGGTATCGGAAAAACCACTGTCGATCGCCTCGAGCAACTTGCGAATGAAAAACAGCTATCGATGATCGAAGCGGCAAGCGTTGCCGTCGACGGTCGGGAGTTTAACGCGGGAACAACGAGTAAACTTCGCGGCTTTTTGAATCTACTCGAGGGTCTGCGCACCGATGCGCATTCGCTCTCAATGCCCGAACTTTCAATCGCTGTCGTCGACCGTACCGAGTACGCAAAACGCCTCAAAACTGAAGACACGCCTGAAGCCGAAGCTCGCCTTGAAAACTTGGAAGAACTCCAGAACGCGATCTCCAAATTCACCGAGGAGCGCGGCGAAGAGGGGCACCTGCAGGCGTTCCTTGAGGAGATGGCCTTGGTCAGCGATCTGGATGAAACCGAGAACGCCTCGACAAAAGCCGTCACCATGATGACGCTGCATATTTCGAAAGGCCTTGAGTACCCTGTGGTCTTTATCGTCGGCTGCGAGGAAGGCCTCTTTCCCAGTGGTCGCGCGACGGACTCAAACGATCCCACTGAAATCGAAGAAGAACGGCGCCTCTGCTACGTCGGCATGACTCGCGCGGAGCAGAAACTTGTCCTCACTCATTGCCGCATGCGCAAGGTCTGGGGACAGGACCAAATGAATCCGCCTAGCCGGTTTTTAAAAGAACTGCCGAAAGAAGGCGTTGTCGTGAGCTCCTCTGTTTCAGCTCGTCCGCGCTTTCTTGATCGTTGGGGAGGCGGCGGCCAAGCCGGAACTTCCGCTGGCCACCCACTGATGAAGCCCGAGTCATTCATGGATCAGAGCTTTCCGGACTACGACGGAGACGCGTCGGGCGGTCGAAGCCAAACCGATTTCCGCAAAGGAATTCGCGTCCGTCATCCATCCTATGGCGTTGGACAGATTCTGCAGGTCGAGGGTTCAGGAGAAGAACAAAAGGTGACCGTCGTCTTTGCCGACAACACCATCAAAAAGTTTGTTGCGAAGTACGCCCGCCTGGAGAAGACCTAGGCCGCTCGAGTACGTGCTTGCGATAGTAGACTTGCGATCTCATCGAGTGGCGCAACCTCGTCGACGGCGCCAAGCTCCGCGGCAGCTCGCGGCATTCCGTAAACGACGGAGGATCCCTCATCCTGACCTATCGTGCGGGCTCCCATGCGCTTCATCTCGAGCAGCCCCTTCGCGCCATCTTCTCCCATTCCTGTAAGAATAATTCCGGTCGCTTTGTCTCCAAGCACTTTGGCAACCGAGTTAAAGAGAACGTCGACAGAGGGTTTGAAACGATTGACCGTTGCGCCATCTTGCACGCGAGCAAAAAGACGACCATCTTTCTTCTCGACGGTCATGTGCAACCCTCCTGGTGCAATGAGAACCACACCACGCTTCACCTCATCGCCATCTCGAGCTTCGCGAACTTCAAAGGAGAATAAGCGATTAAGGCGGTCGGCAAACGCCGCAGAAAAGTAAGGAGGAATATGTTGAACAACAACAATCGGCGGAATCTCTGGCGGAAGCCGTTCAAACAAGCGCCGAATGGCTTCGGTGCCGCCTGTACTTGCGCCAATGGCGATGAGATCGCCAGCCCCTGCGAGAAGAGTGACTTTCGTAAGACCGGAAACATCGCGACGATCGCGCTGTTTCGTCTGATGCCGCCGACTGACCGCCGCCTGCAACAGCATCTCCTGAAGAGCGCGTCCACGCTGAGCAACTTCACTCATCTCAGGCTTTTGAAAATAGTCAAAAGCTCCGGCCTCAAGGGCATCCATGACTTCATGCCCCTGATTCAGTCCGATCGACGAAACCATAACTGACGGAATGGCGTAGCGTGCGTGAATGACCTTAAAGAGCTCAACTCCGGACATCTCCGGCATTTGGATGTCGAGTGTGATGACATCCGGCTTAACAGCTCCCTCGAGAAATTTTAGAGCTTCGCTCGGCTTCTCGGCCTCGCCGATCACCTTGATCAACTTTTCCGACTCCAACATCTTCCGAAGCACGAGGCGCATGGCCTTTGAATCGTCGACTATGAGAACTTTAACTTCTTTGGGGCCCGCTTCTTTTCGGTTCGTCGTCGGAACAGCCATTACATTCTTTGAAGAGTCCGCGTTCTCAATTAGAAAACGACCAGTTGCCAGCTCGAGCTTCAATTCGCGAATGTCACCGTTCTTCAAGGTTCGCATTCTATCAATGCCAAGACCCACTCTCGACATCGACGCCTTTAAAGCGGCTTCATCCGATTCTGTCACAACAGCTTTGATGACCCGATCTTGACCTTCGGTACGCAACTGTCTTTCGACGTCAGTCCAATTGACCGGAGCCGCAAAACAAAGCAGCCGAGATCGCTGAGGCACCTTGCGGTCGATCAAAGCCAAAACGACTCCTGATCGGAATCGATAGACTTTCATGCGGCCCTCTTCGCCACGTTGGCATCAGCTAGAACTCTCCGATCTGCCTCGTAGGCAAAACTCTGCAACGGATACATATCAAAACGAGCCTTGAAGAGTTCACGCAGAGCCTTTGCCGCGGCCGTCGAACGAGAGGTCTCTTCAATCAATATTCTTGAGGCCTGTGACAACACAAGAATGGATTGAAACTCTTCGGCGTAGTCCCCAATCACCATCATACACTTCTCTCGAGCCTTAGTCGTCTCCAACCATCGTTTCGACTCTGGAACTCCCATAACCGGACACGAGAGTTCTTTAATTGAACCGCCGGTGTGCCCAAGAATGATCACGCCTGAGATTCTCGATTTATTCTTTTCCGCGAACTCGATGGCACGGGCTCTGTTTTCATGCTTCGTCAGGATCACCCAACGGCGCGAAACTTCAGCTCGCAGGGTGTTCGTCGTTGATCCTGCAAAGGCTTTGTCCATTTCGGTTGGCCCCTGAATCAGCTGGCCCGATTGAGCCGCACGAGTCATGGCGCGTATCTTCGCCACGAGTTCTTTGGTCGTTTCCGCCCATCGATCCATCGCAGGTTTTTCAACATAGTCACGAGCGCCGAGCTTGAGGGCTTCCTGCGCCAAGCTTAGATCCTCTCGATTGACCGAACTGACGACAACAACCGGAATCTGATTCTTCAACTCAAATGCCTTTAAAAAGTCGACTCCACCCATTACCGGCATATGCAAATCGAGCGTGATAACCGAAGGCTTGGGTGCGCCGGGGCCAGTCAGTATTTGCAAGGCCTTCTGCCCATCCGGTGCCGATCCTAAAAACTGAAAGCCGTTCTCACGACAAAGACGTTCAACGAGCTTTAAGATGGTCGGAGAATCGTCGATCGCAAAAACAGAGATCGGGAGCGAAGGAGTCGGCGGTGCGCTGACGGCGATCGGCGGTGCTGGCACCGATGTCGGCGAAGGGGATGACGGCTGAGCTGGCGTCCGCGCGACCGAACGACTTGCGCTCATGACTTCGCCGCTGGCCGGTCGATAAACCGATGGCCCAATCGATTCGATCGGCAATTCAAGTCCCGCCAAGCTCTCAGAAACCCCCAGTATCAACTCGCCATGCGAATGCAGGCGGTCCAGCAGTCCTTTGACAGAGTTCTTCACCTGCTCGCGTTCAAAGTAGATAAAGACATTCCGACAGAGGATGAGATCGTACTTCTCGGCGGCTTTCTGCTGGCCCAGCGCGATTAAGTTCATCGACTCAAACTTTGTGTGCTGCTTGACTGACTCACTGATTTTCGCAAAGTCCGAAATTGCACCTGTGCCGCGAATCCAATTGCCGTTCAAAAACTCAGCTGGAATCGTTTTCACCTCGTCCCAGCGATAAACACCATTCTTTGCAAACTCAACAGACTCTTCGCAGATATCGCCACCAACAACCTCATAACTAAAATCAGGTGGAAGATGACGCTTGAGATACATCGCGAGACTGTAGACCTCATGGCCTTTTGAGCACGCCGCCGAGAGTACGCGTATCGACTTTCGACCGATTCGACGCAGATGTGCGACAAGGCGAGGCAGCGCATCGCTCGAAAGATGCTCAAAATGCTCGTACTCTCGAAAGAAAAATGTGTGATGCGTCGTCAGTAGAGAAATAAGGTGCTGCGTCTCTTTCTCTCGATGCT